>NZ_CFIDRX010000028.1:5122-31263 GCF_984433645.1 Marisediminitalea sp. | reverse complement strand
AACATGACCGCGCTTGCGTTACAGCAGCAGTTGCCACCTGACATCAATTTGACCCTGATTAGCAGTGCAAAATATGCCGATCTGGATTGTTTGTATGGCAGCACCAGCGCACCAGACATGTACGCGTTTAATCTGATGCTAAACGTATCTGAGCCTGACCTGTTGTTTAACACCAACAGTACATTCTGCTGGGGTAATTATTTTGACCGCTGGGCCATGACATCTTGCTCGTGGTTACAGGGCTTTCATTTACCGTTTCCCGCCATGCGCGGCGTCGGTTTACATCACTTTGTTACCCGCCATGGCGAAACCGAGCTGGCATCTTATCTGATCAATACACAGGCCGACAAAACCGGTAAGTTTGCCCACCCGCCTGAAGATAATCGCCATCCGCTTTCCAGAGCGGAATACGGCTATCAGTTCGATGTCAGCGAATTAAGCGCGCTATATGCAAGCAAACTCAGCAGCAAGGTAACGGTGATCAATGCGAGCATTGCCGACGTGATTACAAACCCAGCAGCAGATAGCACCGGAAATATAAATATTACCGGCTTGCAACTCGACAACTTGCAGCGAGTTGAAGCGGATTTATACATCGACTGCACCGGTCCTGATGCAATGGTGTATTCCGCGCTCGAACAAAATAACCAAGCCCCCAAAAGCCGGGTCGAAAATGCGCGAACCCTGTTTACTATTCACAGCACGCGGCAACGCGGAGAGGCACTGCCTACACACAGACACATTCGCGCAAATGAATTTGGCTGGCAAGCCGACACCTATCTGCGCAATAGCATTCAACGATTAACCGTGTGTACGCCTGAACAGAAATCACAGGCGATAGACGCTCACGGGGCACAGGCCAGTATTGCCATGGCGTTTAGCGCCGGGCACCGGCAACAAGCCTGGACAGGCAACTGCGTCGCTATCGGTCAGGCAGCCAGCGTGATAGAGCCACTTACACCTGCCCCACTGATGATGCTGATGCGCGATATTCAGCGCTTGCTGGAGCTCATTCCGGTAACCAACACGATGTCGGCAGAAGCAACCGAATATAACCGCCGTTTTATCGCCGATGTCGAACATACCGATTTATTCCAAGGTGCGCTGTTTGCGCTTGAACATCTGCCAGACTCCTTACCAGAGTATACCTATTGGCAACAGGCCACGCAGTTTGTGCAAAGTGAGAAACTTACCCGCAAGCTCACTCAATATCATCACCGGGGCATTCTGGTGAACTCCGATTTAGAGCCTTTTAATGAGCAGGACTGGTTAATTCTGCACAGTGGCATGCAGCGCCGCCCACAAACTTACGACATAGTGGCAGATCAGGTGCCGCCCGCCGAGATGGCGAATCAATTAAACGGCATGGGCAATGTGATTCAGCAGGTGGTAAGCCAAATGCCGCCTCACGCAATTTATTTGGAAAAGCTAATGGCTTATCTGTCTCAAAAGCGCAACCAATAAGAACGCAGTAAGGTCACGAAGAATAAAATGAAAGACACAATGCCAAATATACTAAAACAGATAACCATTGTTGGTGGCGGCTCCGCCGGTTGGATGACCGCCGCCGCGCTGTCTCGCATGCTGCCCACTGGCGACGTTAAGATTACCCTGGTGGAGTCTGAACAGATTGGCACCATTGGTGTGGGTGAAGCCACGATCCCCGATATGATCAACTTTAATAAATTGCTGGGCATCAGCGAGAGTGAATTTATTAAAGCCACCAACGGCACCTTTAAACTCGGTATTGAGTTTAACGACTGGGGTAAATTAGGCGACAGCTACTTCCACCCGTTTGGCGGACACGGCGTTGATATGAATGGCGTCGACTTTCATCAGTACTGGCTGCACACCCTGGCCGCCGGGAATACCTGTGATCTTGAAGACTACAGTATCTGTGCGGTCGCCGCGAAGCAGAACAAGTTTGTGCTGCCTGAGCAAAACCCCAACTCGGTGCTCTCGCATTTGCGCTATGCCTACCATTTTGATGCCACTGCTTATGCCGCGTATTTACGTAAATACGCGGAACAGCGTGGCGTAAAACGCATTGAAGGCAAAATTGCCAGCGTGCAGCAACACACAGACACCGGCAATATTGCGGGCCTGACACTGGAAGATGGCACCACCGTAGGCGGTGAGTTATTTTTCGATTGCTCCGGATTCCGATCTTTATTACTCGGCGACACACTGGGCGTGAAATTCCGAGACTGGAGCCACTGGCTGCCGTGTAACACGGCGCAAACCGTTGCCACAGAACAAACCGACAAAGTTCTCCCCTTCACGCGTTCAACCGCAAAAACCGCTGGCTGGCAATGGCGCATACCTACCCAGCAGCGCGTCGGTAATGGGCACATCTACTGTGACCGTTTTATGGGTCACGACCTGGCTCGTCAGATTCTGCTCGATGGACTCGACAGCAAGCCCATTTCAGAGGTGCGTACCATTCAGTTTAAAACAGGGTGTCAGGAAGCCTTCTGGGAGAAGAACTGCATTGGTATCGGCTTGTCGGCCGGTTTTCTGGAGCCGCTGGAATCTACCTCGTTGTTTCTAATCCAGCAGGGTATCAGCCGCTTTATTTCCCTGTACCCGGATGCCGGGCTACACCCTGTGATCCGCAACGAATACAACCGCTTAATGACCCGGGAATTCGAGCAGGTTCGCGACTTCATTATTCTGCATTACAAAGCCACCACCCGCGATGACAGCCCGTTCTGGCGCTATGTGCGAGATATGGAGATACCAGACTCGCTAACCCACAAAATGACGCTATTCCAGCAAGGCGGCCGCGTATTCAGAGACGATCATGAACTCTTTACCCGCTCCAGTTGGGTAGCGGTAATGGTTGGTCAGGGCATTTTCCCCAAAACCTTCGACCCGATTCTGGCTAATATCCCGGTGGCGGATATTCAGCGTAGTCTGAACTCCATGAAGCAGGCCATGGAACAATCTGTTGCGCGCCTTCCCGACCATGCAATGTTTATTGAAAAATACACCGCCATGCAACCAAACCCAACGTTTTCAATGGGAAGACAATAATGTCAGAGCACCGTATTAAAAAGATTGTCATTGTAGGCGGTGGTACTGCCGGATGGATGGCAGCCGCTGCCATGTCAAAGCTATTGCATGACGACAGCATTACTATTGAGCTTATCGAGTCAGAACAAATCGGCACGGTAGGCGTGGGCGAAGCAACCATTCCGCACATTCTGTACTTTAATCGGTTGCTGGGCATTAACGAAAACGACTTCGTTAAGTTCACCAACGGTACTTTTAAGCTGGGGATCGAATTTGTAGACTGGGGGCAAACCGGTGAGTCTTATATTCACCCATTTGGCCCTTACGGCATGGACATGGAAGGCATCCACTTTCATCACATGTGGCTCCGCCAGCAAAAAATGGGGCAGGCTAAACCCATCGATGAATTTAACCTGCAAATCCTGGCAGCCCAGGCCAATAAGTTTCAGCGCGCGCAGGTTGAACTGCAAGGTTCACCGCTGAGCACCATTGCCTACGCATTTCAATTCGATGCCATGCTGTACGCCAGGCACTTACGCGGCATAGCAGAAGCCAATGGTGTTGTGCGTACCGAGGGTAAAATCACCCGGGTAAATCAGCATCCGGAAAACGGCCATATTGCCAGTGTGGATACCGATAACGGCCATCACATTGAAGGGGATTTGTTTATCGACTGCTCGGGCTTCAAAGGCCTGCTCATCGAACAAACCTTAAATAGCGGCTACGAAGACTGGTCCCATTATTTGCCCTGCGACCGGGCCATTGCGGTAGCCAGCAACAAGCTCGACGAGTTGACCCCTTTCACCCGTGCTACGGCAAAATCAGCTGGCTGGCAATGGCGAATTCCGCTGCAGTCTCGCACCGGCAACGGTCACGTGTATTGTAGCAAGTTTATGGACGACGACACGGCATTACAAAGTCTGTACGCCGACCTGAACAGCGAACCGATTTCCGAGCCCAATTACCTGCGCTTTAAAGCCGGGATCCGCAAAAAGCCCTGGAACAAGAATGTGGTGTCGCTGGGCTTGGCATCTGGCTTTTTGGAGCCACTGGAATCCACATCGATACACTTAATTCAAACCGCCATTGCCCGGTTAATGACGAATTTTCCGGACAAGCTGTTTAATCAGCACGATATTGATTATTACAATGAACGTACCCGGCTTGAGTACGAGCAGGTACGTGACTTTTTGATTTTGCACTACAAAGCCACACGTCGAAACGACAGCCCATTCTGGCATTACTGCCGCACCATGGATATCCCAGAATCGCTGCAAAAACGCATCGAAATCTACAAACAAAATGCTCGCTTATACCGCCACGACAATGAGCTGTTTAACCACGTCAGTTGGTTTGCGGTCATGCACGGTCAGGGCATTCACCCTGAGCGCTATCACCCCATTGCCGATATGCTACCGGATGATGAGCTACACCGCCGTATGGAAGAAATTCATACGGTTACAGGCAAGTGTCTGCAGGTGATGCCTGGCCACGAGGATTTTATTGCGCAGCACTGCAAAGCCAGCTCGTCAGGTTAACCGATTTGTCCCGGCAAAAGCAGGAGATTGTACAAACCCGTTAATCGTCGCGATTAAGGGCTTCCAGTAATTCAATCTCGAAGTACAGATTACTGTTCGGAGGGATCTTTCCCACCTGTCTTTCGCCGTATGCCAGCTCTGCCGGTACCCACAACTTACGCGTTCCGCCAACCCGCATCCCCTGTAAGCCTTGAAACCACCCTTGAATCACCTTGTTTTTTGATAATACCGTTTGAAACGGACGGCCTTTTTCATAGGATGAATCAAACTCAGTGCCGTCATCCAATAACCCGCGATAATGCGCAGTGATCAACGCACCTTTCTTCACCTCACAGCCCTCGCCCACAACAACGTCTTCAATTCGGATTTGCTCAGTCATGCTTATTCTCATTTATTCAATATTGGGCGCATGGTAACGCAGGTTTTAAGCTTGGGGAATCTGGCCGAGTGAGATATCGTTAGCAATTCTGTCCCTATTAATTCAACGAGAATAATCATGACCCGTTCATTGAATTTTACTGATTTCTCATCATTAGCGAGCAGATATGACAAAGCACATTAATATAGCCAGGTTCACATTAGGTTTAATGTGGATTTATCAGGGGCTGGTACCAAAGTTATTCACAATAGCACCACTGGAGTGGCAACTATCATCCAGCATTGGGCTCTCTGCTGACGCTACATTTTGGTTTATTAAGCTTGCAGGCGCAGGTGAAGTCATCTTCGGCTTACTGCTCATCAAATACTACCAGTCAAAACCCCTGTTAATGCTGAATATCCTGGTGTTAGCTGGCTTACTTCTTGTCAGCGCGGTGTTGCAGCCTTCGTTGCTTGTTGAAGCATTTAATCCGGTTACAACCAATATTCCCTGCATCGCATTGGGCGTATATCTGTTTTCAATGGCAACGACAAAGGCGTCTTTACAGCAATAAACAAATAAAAAAGGCCAGTTACCTGGCCTTTTTACATGCACACTCTTTTTATATGAACACTAGGTTATAACCGTTAACACAATTAGTAGGTATAGCGAATACCAAACTTAAAGCGACGATCGTTCAGGAAGCTTGAGCGCATGTAACGCTGACCACTTTGGTCAATTTGCGCCTCGGAGCTGCTCTTCTCGTCGAAGATGTTTGCACCGTTGAAGCTTAGCTGAACGTTGTCAGTCACATCATAGCGGAGTGACACATCAACAAAACTCGTTGGTCTTTGGAACAGTGGATCACCCGTAATCCAGTCACGGTAGTTATTCAGGTAGTGTGAGCGGTAGTTGTACGCAATACGTACCTCAAACTTATCATCCTGATAAATACCAATCAGGTTTGCCGTGTGGCGTGATTGCCCAACCAGATCAGAACGCCCGAAACGCAGGTTATTGGCAAATGAGCCTTCATCCGGCTGACCGTCATCATCGGCATCCAAAAATGCTGGCGGCGGTGTGGCCGACGCATCGATATAGGTATAGTTAGCCTGCACACCTAAATTAGACCAAATACCCGGCAGGTCGTCGAAGAAGTCCTGATACGAGAACTCTATACCTCGAATTTCTGCATCAGCCTGGTTAACCGGCCCAACGTATTGATAGTTAACCGACTCGCCATCCAGCGTAATGGTATCCTGTACATCAACACCAAAGGTGATGATGTTTTTGAGATCCTTATTAAACACAGCCGCGCTGAAATATTCACCGTCTTCGAAGTACCATTCAAACGACAAGTCCCAATTTACCGCTTCTGTGGATTTCAGGTCAGGGTTACCACCGTTTACGTTAATTGAGCGCAGGAAGATATCTTCCGCTCCGCGCGCAATACCAAAGTTCGGATCATCCTCAGGCAGCGGGTCAAACTGCACAGTTGTGAATGCGCCAGACACCGTTTGCGCGGCTCTCAGATCCTGGATATTCGGACGCGTCACAGCTTTACTCACGCCAAAGCGCAGTAACATGTCGTCGTTTAAGTTCCACTTCACGTTCAATGAAGGCAGGAAATGATCGTCAGTTAAGTCAACTGTTCTGTCACTTGACGCCTGCTCCAAATACGCAACGGACTCCGGCAAGAAGTCAGCCGGATGGTCGCGATCTTCTGCGCTTTGTGGGTAATCAGGCAAGTCAACATCATCCGTGTCTTCCCAAACCTGATTGTATCTGAGCTCCCCATCAGACATCGATTGGGTGCGGGTATATCGCAGACCCACGTTACCTTCGATATCCATGCCATCACCCAACTGATGATAGAAATCCAATCGCACGTACAGGTTCAGTGTTTCTTCCGTAATATCGGAAATCTGATTTGGCTCATAAATTGGCGTATATTTGCCATCCTGGGTGCGTCTTTAAATGCCATTGGCCGAGTAAGGGTTCCAGGCACCATTCGCTAAGTCAGGCTCGTTCTGATAGAAATCGAAGAACTGGTGCGGATTGCGCAACAAGTTGGAATCCACAAAGACAAACGAAGTGTTGTCTCCACCCAACACGCCGCCGCGGTAGAAGTTAGACATATCCACCACTTCATGGGCAACGGTATCGAAGTTATTGTACATAGCCATACCGCCATTCCACGCTTGTGATGCGGCCTGCCAGTTCATACCTGCGTCGCGATTGACCTGCTCGCGTTCAGAATAGCGCGCCCCAAACTTCACAGATTCAAACCACGAGTCGCCTTCAAACTGGTAGGTTGCATCAGCACGTACTGCGGTTAACTCACCTTCACCATCCTGGAAGCCATCAGAGATAAACGGCATAAACGTAGAGCCGGCGTCCGCGGTACTGGTTGGGTACTGCCAGGCATTTTGGTTATTGCCCTCATCAAAAATGAAGTCACCAATCGCTAAGCGCGGATCATGCGAGAATTCCAGATAAGGGTTGTCGAGATCCGGGCGGTAAAACGCCTGCACAAAGGTATTCGAACCAACCCATAACTCACGACGTTTCGAGTCAGCGGTTGTATGGTGAGCGTCAACTTCGACCATCCAGTTGTCCGTTGGACGCATTTTCAGGTTAAAGCTTAAATCGTCGGTCATTGATTCTTGCTGAATACCCACTCCCAGGTTACTCAACTGCAAACCGTATGCGCCATACCAGGAGTCGCCTGAATCGGTCAGCATACCTTGTTCCATCAGGCCACCGGTAACCGGCACGGTTTCATCACAGAAACCCACCGGGCTTTCGTTGTTACCGTTACAGCGCGCAATGCCGTCTGAAGTAAATGGCTTAACAACCAGCTCGCTTAATTCAAACCGGTTCCAGCTGTTGGCATCGGTAAAGGATTCTGTCGTACGCTCAACAGAGTTGCTGTCATTTTCTACGCGGATATATTTTACGGTTAATTCGGTATCGTTGTCAGGGCTGCGCCACTGACCAGCCACATAAAAACTGTCTCGTGTTCTGTCTACCTGGTTGGTACGTAGCTGGAAACCCTGAGGCACAGCAACGACAGAGCCTGCTTCAGGAATATAATCCCCGGTAAACGCATCCTGAGGAATGTTGTCACGCGGGTTTGGTGCAGCGGTTTGGAAACCATGAATTTCAGAAGCCAGATCAGACGTTGAGAATGATCCCAACAAGCCGAACTCACCTTTAGAGTTCTTCCATCTGTCACCCGCGACAACGCTGAATGAAGGGCTCCACTCTTCGCGTAAGTCGGTGTAGGTGGTATCTGCACTAAAAATCAGAATCCGACCTTCACGGTCGAACGGTTCCAGTGTTCTTAAGTTAATTGAACCACCGATACCGCCTTCAATCAGGTCTGCAGACTGGTTTTTATAAACATCAACGCCGCCAATCAGCTCTGGCGGGATAGCAGACCAATCCAGTGCACGACCACCATTTGCACTGAATGCATCGCGGCCGTTAAATTCAGAGCGGACAAAACCCAAACCACGGATCAGGTTTCCTGAGCCTTCTGGTGAAGGGAAATCGTCGGCCCCAGCGGTAAATCGCGTAACCGTGATACCCGGTATACGCGCTAGTGCTTCTGCAACCGACAAATCCGGCAGTACGTTTGCATCTGTTGCAGTAATTGAATCAACGAAGGTTTTTGACGAGCGTTTCAGGTCAGCGGCAGTTTCTAATGCACCTCTGATACCCTTAACTTCAATGACCTCCGTTTCGTATTGTTCAGTCTCTTCCTCTTGTGTTGCAGGCGCTTCCTGAGCGTATGCCTGTTGTGTGAATCCCACAATTGCCATGGCAATTAAACTTTTCTTAAACTTTCCATCCGAACTTTTTTGTTGAGTGTGTTTCTTATCCATTTTCATCTCCATACACGCACCCGAGCTGAACTTGTTGTTATTTTATTCCGTGCAATTCACTTCAATGTAAGCGCTTTCAGAACCGTGCTAAAAAAAAGCGCTAAACGCTCACAACTCCGAAGCAAATATTTATGCATAAAACTGATAAAACAATGTAACATTTTTTATACATTTTTTTACCATATTATTTTCAAGGTTATTTTTCAAGCAAATTTTATTTTAATAAAAGCCAGTATTTTTGTTTGATTGAATTACGCTAACTGACTGATACAAAGATAAAGAATCACTTAATTGAGCTTTATCTTCCCATCCACAGCTTTTTGCAAGAAATCAGAAATCCGCACAATCTCTTCGCGGGCATCACAGTTGTAGCAGCGTTTTAAAATACTGTTGATTGCCTCTAAATGGCCTTCAGCACCCGATTTGTCCTGTCGTAACAGCTTCATTAGGGCCAGGCGATAATGGGCATCGTATTGAATCTGGCTTAAAGCAACAGCGCGCTCAAAACTCGCTTCCGCGTCTTCTGCCCGACCAAGCTGCAACTGAGACATCCCAGCCATGTAGATTTGAAAAGCGCGATTTTCACAGGTGTTTTCTCGCACTTTGTCTTCGGCTTTTTGGGTTTTAGCGGCAATTGCATTCATTGAGGAATTTCCTTCCACTCTGGCTGCGTTTGAGTCAGTCATGGAGCTTCCGGTGTTAACACCTCCCCCATTAACTTCCTGGCTGATTTGAGACTCTCTTACCCCTTCAATAAACGCCTGGCGATTGCGTTCTACTCTGAGTGCACAACGTTCATTTTCCTTAAACTTAATTTCTGCCAATTCAAAATTACCGGCATTAAAAGCCTGCATAGCTGCATCGCCGGCTCTGGCTGTGACAGTGATATTTTCAATGTCTTCATCGTTATTATTGGTTTGAGGATCGTCCTGAACAGCAGCAAATAGCGGCCCGCTACATAGCGTACCGACTGCCATTAAGCCGATTAAATAATGACGTGTTTTTACCCTTTGACTTCGCATTCTGTGGTCCCTCGACTAGATTAACTGAATGACATTGAACGGCATGCCAGTAACTTTCCACCGCCATTAATAACAATTAATTAACTTTTCGCCAACAGTAAAATAGGGAATAAATGAAAAAGGACTTGCCGAGGCAAGCCCTTTTCCAGAAGGACACGGTTAACTTCGCAGCCTAAAATACGCCAATACATTACTCACACGAAGCAAAGCTTCACGGCCATGCCGGTGAGAATCAACGCAATGGCACTATCGAAAACCCGCCAGCGAAACGGTGAACTGAGTAAGGTTTTCAATTTTGGCGAAAACGCTGTCAAAGCACCAAACCACATTACGGAAGCAGTACAAGCTCCCACTGCAAACAAAGCCGGGTTAGTTTGCTGAGCGCCGATAGAACCAAGTAACACAACGGTATCCAAATATACGTGTGGATTAAGCAAGCTGATTGCCAGCGCAGCCATTACTGTTCTCCACCAATGCTGAGGCTTTACCTGCTCAGTACGCAAACCCGATTTACTTTTTATGGCCCGGTAACCCGCCTGCCATGCCAGATACAGCAACATAGCCACGCCGCCGCCGGTTAGCCAGGGCAGCAGAAAAGGAGCAACTTCGGTCAGTCGGTTCGCCGCAAACACGCCAATGACAATTAACGCGGCATCGCACAGCATGCAGGTTAATGCGATGGCGAGTCGATTTGCCCCCGCCATACATTGGCTCAGCACCCACACATTTTGTGCGCCAATTGCCACGATTAAACTCAACCCCAACAACACACCCGCTATAAAAGACATGACCACCTCCGTCGTAATTTGGTTTGCATTTTACGTATCAGGTGTTATTAATCTAATGAATAATATTTCTTATACATGCATAAAACTCATGATTGATTACGCACAACTGCACGCCCTGTCCGCGGTGATTAACGAAGGTGGATTTGAACGTGCAGCCCGCAAGCTGTTTATTACCCAATCTGCGGTAAGCCGGCGTATTCAGCAGCTAGAGTCGCAGTTGGGCGAGCCGGTATTACTCAGACAACAGCCGCCTAAACCCACTGCCACTGGCACTCGCTTGCTGAATCACCTGCAACAGGTACTGCAACTGGAGTACGGCCTGGGTATCAACGCATTGCAATTCGATAGCGATCCACAAAAACCACTGATTGTTCGGCTTGCAGCTAACTCAGACTCCATTGCCACCTGGTTGCCTGAAGCACTGGTAACAGCCAACAATGAAATCAATGCACGCTTACAATTTGAGATCGTGCTGCAGGACCAAACGGTTGTACTGAATCGTATGAAATCCGGTGAAGTTATGGTGTGTATAGCCTCTACCGCAGAGCCGGTAAACGGTGGGTTAGTGAGTTATTTAGGCGCGTTGCGATATCGCGCGGTTGCCAGCCCGGCGTTTGTAGCAGCTCATGGCATTCAGTCGGTAGCAGATTTGGCAGACGCCCCGTGTTTAGTGTTCGATGAGCACGACAAGCTTCAGCATGAATTTTTAACCGATATCGTTAAAGCCACACCAAAACGCATACACCTGTGCCCGTCTTCGGAGGGATTCAGGCAGTCAGTAGTAGCAGGGTTAGGTTACGGATTGTTGCCAGAGCTACAAATCGGCGAGGGCATAGCACGTGGGGAGATGCTGGATTTAGCGCCTCACTACACTCTCGACACGCCGCTTTACTGGCATTACTGGCAAACCGAGAGCCCGTTATTAGCGAGCTTACGAGCCCATGCCCTGAACGTGGCGAAACGTCGGTTAATTCAGCCAGGTATCTCGTAATTTCAGCCGTTTACTTTGGGAATTTGCTCATTCAGCTTTTGTAGCATAACAATGAGTTGCTCTCGCTCATCCACGGACAACACATCAAGTAATCTCGCTTCTCTGGCGAGCGCAACATCTAAAATAGCGTCGTGTTTTTCTCGCCCGGCAGCCGATAGATTGATCAAAATTTGGCGGGCGTCTTTGTCGCTTTTTTCTAACGTGATCAACGCTGCGCTATCCAGGCTTTTGATGGCGCGGCTCACTGCCGCTTTGTCCAGTCCGATAACCTTACACACCCGATTAGCGGTAATTGCAGGCTCTACCGCCAGTAACGCCATAACCCGCCATTCGACCACACCCACACCAAATTCACTGCGATAGTGCTGAGACGCACCGCTGGATAATTTATTGGCCAAATACGTAATCAAGGCGGGAACATAACGTTCTAAGTCCAGCTGTTTGTTTTTATTTCGGTTTTGTTCAGACATGAAGGGTATTGGAAAACTAAAAAACTCATCTTAACGGCAATTCGGGCTATTGAGTAGCGCCAATATAGTTGACATATCAACTATATTGGCATTTAATATTTGTTAATGATTAGTTAAACCAAGAAGCCTTTATGCTCGATGTTAATCTTCAGGCCATAACGCCGTTATCCGAATCGGTGCTCAAGCTTACCTTCACAGATCCGGCAAACCAGCCTTTGCCGGCCTTTGAAGCAGGCGCCCATATTGATGTTCGTGTAAATGATGCCATTACGCGCCAGTATTCCCTGTGTAGTTCTCCGTCTGAGCGCTATGCGTATAGTGTTGCCGTGCTTCGCGACCCGAATTCTCGCGGTGGCTCTGCGGCAATCCACGCTTCTTTTCAGCCTGGTCAGCGTGTTCAAATCTCCGCGCCCAGAAACCTGTTTGCCCTGAACCCGGAAGATGCAAAAACCGTGTTGGTAGCTGGCGGCATCGGTATTACCCCCATTATGTCGATGGCACATACTTTGGCAGAACAAGGCAAGGAATTTACCTTGCTGTATGTCAACAAGCCCGGCCAGCGCGTTGCGTTTTACACTGAACTACAACATGGTTTTTTTGCTGATCGCGTACGGATACTTCAGCCAGACAACCGCGAACAAGTCAAAGCGTGGTTGGCACATAACATCGGTGAATATGCCGCGCTAAGCGGGTTATATACCTGTGGCCCAAACAGCTTTATGGAGATAGTTTTTTCCATCGCCAATGAACTTAACTGGCCGGCAAACGCATTGCATCAGGAGCGCTTCGGCCTGGAGCAAGCGGATACCGATGGAGACAAGCCCTTTGAGCTGATCCTAAAACGCGCTGGTGTCAGCATACCGGTAAAAGCAGACCAAACCGCACTTGAAGCACTGGATGACGCCGGTATAGAGGTCGATGCCAGCTGTGAACAGGGCGTATGTGGCACCTGTTTACTGAACGTCCTGGATGGTGAAGTTGACCACCGCGATGGCTATCTCACCGAACAGGAAAAGTCGCAACACAATCAGTTTACCCCCTGCTGTTCACGTGCTGTTTCGGCATCGCTGACACTGGATTTATAACCCTACACCCGAGATATAACCCATGACCGTACAACAATTTTCCCCAACTGAAGCGTCGCCAACCCCGACAAAAAGCACAGCAGGCACACGCCACAACTTCCCTCTGGATATGTGGTATGTTGCCGCGTTAAGCAGTGAATTGACCGACAAGCCACTGGGACGAGCGCTGCTGAATGAGCCCGTAGTGCTATTTCGCACTGCTGACGGAGCGGTAAACGCGTTAGAAGACCGCTGTTGTCACCGGTTTCTGCCCTTGTCTGCAGGTACATTGGAAGACAACGGCGTACGCTGTGGTTACCATGGTTTGTTGTTTAACGGCGACGGTAAAGTCATCGAAATCCCAGGACAGGAAAAAGTCCCTTCGCGAGCAAAAGTACAGCGCTATGTCGTTAAAGAACAAGACGCACTGATTTGGATCTGGTTTGGCAACGAGGTAAATAGCGAACCCACCTGTGAACCACCACACTACCCGGTTCACAATAATCCCGCTTATCATTACAGCGGTGATGTATTCCACTACAACGCGCCCTATCAGTTAGTCCATGATAATTTATTGGATCTGAGCCATTTAGGTTACGTGCACCTTAAAACCATTGGTGGTAATGCCAGTATTCACATGAATGCGCAAATGGATGTCACTCAGGATGGCAACAGCGTGAAAGTCGTGCGGCATATGCTGAATTCAACGCCACCACCGACATACAGTGCCGCTTACCCGTTCAGTGGCAAGATAGACCGCTGGCAGGAAATCGTATTTCACCCCTCACATCTGGAAATCTGGACAGGCGCGGTGGAACAAGGCAGCGAACCGGTTGATTCACCGGACCGTGGCGGCTTTCACATGCGCGGTTTTCACGGGCTAACGCCTGAAACCGACGAAAGCTGCTTTTACCTGTGGACCATGGCCAGCAATCCTACTCAAAACGTGGAAGACACCATGAAAAAGGTGTTCGACCAAACGGCCTTTACCTTCGACGAAGACAAAGTAGTGATTGAAGCCCAGTACGAAAATATGAAGCGCTTTAACGGCAAGAAGATGATTGATATTCACGTGGATGTGGGCGCAAACCGGGCCCGCCGTATTATTGAATCATTGAAACAGGCGTAAATATCATAAACCCATAAACAAACAGCCCGTTCCGGGCTGTTTGTTTCATTTAATGCTCACTTATTTTTCATAAGTCGCAATGGCCTGCTTCACCATGGCCGCATACTGCGGATCTGCTTGTTCGTACTGAGCCAGCATGCGTTGCTGCACATCGTCGGTACACTGGTGTAGCCCGGCTGCGATATTGTGAACCAACTGTCCTTTCTGACACGGGCTCATCAGCCTGAACAAATCACCTGCCTGTGAGAAGTTGTCGTCATCACGGTTGTCGTGAATACCCAACCAAGCGTCCTGTTCAAGCGGCATGGGTGGCTCGGCCACGTCCGGCACTTCTGCGGGGGCACCCTGTTCAGCACGGTCATTCGGATAGAAGTTAGCCCCGCTTCCTGCAACCGCCGGATTGATACCTGCAAACGCGCCATCACGCTGGTAGTGATGTACCGGACAACGCGGCGCATTCACCGGAATTTGGTTATAGTTCGCGCCCATGCGGTAACGCTGGGCATCCTGGTAAGCAATTAACCGGGCTTGTAACATACGGTCTGGCGATGCGCCTATTCCCGGTACCAAATTGCTCGGCGCAAATGCTGCCTGTTCGTTTTCCGCAAAGAAATTATCCACGTTACGATTCAGTTCAAGCTGGCCAATTTCAATCAGCGGGAAGTCGCTGTGTGGCCACACTTTGGTAACGTCAAACGGGTTAATGTAGTAATCCTGCGCCTGTGCTTCGGTCATGATTTGCACCTTCACCGTCCAGCTCGGGAAGTCACCCTTATCGATGCTTTCCACCAGATCCTGCTGCGCACCGAAGGCGGGCTTAGTGGCCGCTTCTTCGTTGGTCAGAGTTTGAATGCCCTGGTTGGTTTTAAAGTGCCATTTAACCCAGTAACGTTCGCCGTTATCGTTCCAGAAGCTCAATGTGTGTGAGCTATAGCCGTTAACGTGGCGATACGAAGCTGGAATGCCGCGGTCCGACATCAGAATAGTGGCCTGATGCAGCGACTGTGGGTTGTTCGCCCAAAACTCATACACGGCCTGTGGATCCGGCAGGTTGGTACGCGGGTTTTTCTTTTGCGAATGAATGAAGTCAGGGAATTTAATGCCATCACGCAGGAAGAACACCGGCGTGTTGTTGCCCACCATGTCCCAGTTACCTTGCTGGGTATAAAACTTCACAGCAAAACCTCTGGGATCACGGGCGTAGTCGCTGGAGTCCTGACCACCGCCGACGGTAGAAAAGCGCAGAAATACCGGTGTTTTCTGACCTTCGGTTTGCAGGAAATCAGCAATAGTGTAAGCACTCAGACTTTTAGTTAGCGTGAAAGTACCGTAAGCGGCGCTCCCGCGAGCATGCACTACACGCTCGGGAATACGTTCACGGTTAAAGTGAGCCAACTTTTCAAACAGGTAATGATTGTCGAACGTTACCGGGCCACGGGCACCGGCAGTGCGGCTTTGATTGTCGTGCGCAACTGGCGCACCTGAACTGGTAGTTAATGGGCAACGTTTTGTCATGATACTTCCTCCAATTGGTTTTATAAATTAAAAACCATTTATTTGATGGAAGTATCCTAACAACAATCACTAATTAGCTATATCGATATATATCAATCATGCTAATCAGTTTTTGAAATCACTCTATATCGACCAACCGCACGTCGACAATCATCACTGCATTCGGCCCGATTGCGCCGCTGTTACCCCGTTTACCCCAAGCCAGTTCCGGCGGGATCACGAACTCATAGCGCGCGCCTACTGACATCATCGGCAAGGCTTCCTGAAGCCCTTCAATGGCTTCGCTAATAGCAAAGTCTTCGGGTAAGCCCTTCTTGTAGGTGTCGTCTATGACCGTACCGTCGCCCAGCATGATGCGCTGATGCACCTTAACCCGATGATGCGGACCAGGCTGTTCACCTTGCGCATCGTCAATAATGCGGTAAATCAGCCCCGATGCGGTTTCGGTGGTATCGGGGCGTTGACGGTATTTAGCTAGCACATCCTGGGTCAGATTGCGGTTACTTCCCCGGGAGCCTTTTGCTTGTTTCTTTTGTTTTGCCATTACTATTAAATTTGCTTATTTTAGTTTGGATCTTTCAGCAAGCGTATCCCATAAATCCCACCAGCAACAGAGCCAGAGGCTGCACTAAAGCGCAGTGTAAGCACGTTTGCCTTGCGCATATCCGGACTTAACGGGTAATCCACCGTGTAAAAATCCGTCTCAGGCTCACCAACCGGTAGCGATACATCTGCTAATAACTCGTTGTTCAGTGAAATCGAGAACTGTCTGCCTACGTCACCTTTGAAGTACGTGATCCGCAATACGCCAGCCTCAAGGGCTTTATTGCTTAAGCGGTATTCAAAGAAACCAGTGGCGTCGCGCCAGTGCATGCCGTTATTCACCCCGGCACGTGTTTGCTCGCCGCGGAAGTCATGCTCAACTTCTGGCTGTTGCTCTCCAGGCGTAATGGCATCTACTGTCATGGCTTTTAGTGCGGCCAGTTCAGCCGCTTTTGCATTAGCACTTTTTACGTAATCATCGAACGCCGTTTCCGGCATTTGCGGCCAATACACCTGATAACGGGCATCGTGCAAACGGAAGAAGGGAATAAGGCGCGTAACGGCATTTTCGTCAACCGGGTTCGCAATAGCCACATTACCACTGGCCACAAAAGACAGCGACGTAGGATCGGGGCGTTGGAGCTGTTGCAAGAACGCATCGGGCTCACCCAGCATAATAGGCAACGCTTCAGGCGGGCATACTGGTCCAGCGGCAATGTGACCCATGCGGCTGTCGTCTGCTACAAAGTTCAGCGTTTCATTTTCAAATGCGGTAACAGGCGTCGCCATAACGACGGGCCCATACATTACAGAATAGTAGTCCTGACCATCCGGTAACTGCTCAGTAGTAAGTGTTGGGCTTAATTTGAAGGTTACTGTGTCACCCGTGTTCCAGTCTCGCGTTACTTGCCAGTAACCGTTCGTGAACGCAGCATTAACAGGTTGGCCATTAACACTAATCGCGATCTCGCCTTGTGACCAGCCGGGTTGACGCAGGTTCAGCGTAAATGGCGTGTCATCGCGTTCGGTATTCACCGTTAAAATCACCGCGTTATTGTCTGGGAAGGCGGTTCGCTGAGTAACGGTAACGCCGGTTTCCTGCCAGTGTAATGAGGCCGGCATAAACAGGTTTACCCATAATGCTCCATCTGAGTGAGTAAACGCTAACTCTCCATACTTACTATGGTTTTCAATACCTGAGCCGACACAACACCACATTGAATCATGCACCGAGGAATACATGCGGTAGTGGCCAGGACGCATAGACGTAAAGTAAACCAGACCACCGTGCTGCGGGTGCTGGCTGGATAGAATGTGGTTGTAAGTGGCGCGCTCATAAAAGTCCAGATAACGGGACTCGCCCGTGCGAAGAAACAGCATTTTGCTGAGCTTCATCATGTTATAGGTGTTACAGGTTTCCGGCCCTTCAATGTCTTCCACCATAGGGGTGAAATCGTTGTCATCGTGGAAGTGCTCGCGCACACTGTTGCCACCCATACTCACGCTGCGATGCTGACTCACGGTATCCCAGAAGAACGTCGCCGCTTTTTCCCAGGCGGCGTCATCGTTCAGCTCTGCAACACGCAGGGCACCAATGATTTTCGGAATTTGAGTGTTAGCGTGCAAACCGGTCAGTTGATCCTGACCTGCAATTAACGGTTGAATGATTTTCTGATGAGTAAACTGCTGGCCCAGTTTCAGATAACGCGGGTCGTTGAAAATAGCGGCCATATCGGCAAACACTTCATTGAGTCCGCCGTGCTCTGAGTACAGCATCTGCTGAAATTGCTCATCGGTAAGATTAGCCGTGGTGTCGAGTATCCATTCACCCAGTGAGCTTAGCATGGCCTTAGCCAACGGCTGATGCGCTACTTCGTAAGCGTCGCGCAATCCGTGAAAAATCTTGTCGATATTGTATAGCGGTACCCAACGGTCGTTCAGACTGAACAAATCCGCTTTGATTTCGCCGGCTTTAATTTGCGCCCACATAGCCTGACTGTTTGGAATACCGCCAAGATACCCGCCCGTCGCTTGCTGAGCGCGGTGCAGTTCATTAAGCATATATTGCAAACGCTGTAACAAGGCTTCATCACCTGTTGAGGCATACGCCAGACTCAATGCACTTAAATAGTGACCGCCGATATGGCCGTCTAGTCCTGAGTTTTCCCAGTTGCCGTAGGAATCTTCTTTCGGTGTCAGGCCTGCCTCACGTAAATAGGGCGCAAGCAACCGGTCTGGCTCCATGGCGAGCAAGTAGCTGACATTAGTGTGCATTGCATGGGCAAAAGGCCCATCGGTAATGCGTACCTGAGACAAGTCAAATAATTTGCCAACTGGCATAGTATAGAGGGCAGCAGCTGAGCTTGCCTGCTCAGCAGAGATTTGCGCCTGAGGATTAGCGCTATCAGCGCTACATGCCGACAATGTCGGCAGCAGAGCGCTGGCGCAAAACGCCAGACACCATTTTTTAAAGACAGGATTCATCATAGCGTTTTGCTTATTGTTGTGTGTTTATGGCTGGCCGGGCTTTCCGAAAATCGGCATGCCGTTCTCGTCCCACTTCAGGTGTTTCACAAATGTGTGACGGTCTGGGTTCCACAGTGGATCGCCTTCAATTTCAGTGTACTGACGGCAGTGATACACCAGCACGTCATTGCCATCCTGATCAACGGTGAAGCTGTTATGGCCCGGACCGAACATTTCTTTAGGCTCGTTTGTCAGGAACACAGGCTCCTGCGACTTAGTCCAGCTGGCAGGGTCCATGAGATCGCTGTCCAGGTCGGCGTACAACAAACCCATGGCGTAGTTTTCGTCGGTGGCGCTGGCGGAATAGGTCATGAAGATCTTGCCGTTACGCTTGATAACGTTTGGCCCTTCGTTCACCCAAAAACCAATGATTTCCCATGGCAACTCAGGCACAGTTAATCGTGCGATATCACCGGTAATTTTGGTTGGGGTTTCCATCTTCGCCAGATACAGATTTGAGTTGCCGCGAATACCCGGCTCTTTCTGCGCCCAGCAATAATACAAGTCGTCGTTGTGATAGAAGGTGGTGGCGTCTAGACAGAAGGTATCCCATGGCGTTTCAATTTGACCACAGAATTCCCATTCGCCGTCTACCGGGTTGGCGTCGTCACACTTGATGGCGTACATCCGGTGCTGGAACAGATCATCCTTGATTTCACGGCTCGGGGCGGCGGCGAAATACACATACCACGCGCCTTCGTTGAAATGGATCTCGGGTGCCCAGATAAGCTCACTGTAGGGGCCGGTGTCGGGCTTAGTCCAAACCATACGCGTCGGCGCTTGCGCCAGGCCTTCGATTGTTTCTGCACGGCGTAACTCAATTCCATCGTAGGCAGGGACTGACGCAGTAAAGTAATAAAAACCATCAGTGTGCTTGAAAATAAACGGGTCAGCGCGTTGAGGGATCAACGGCTCATTGGTATTCATCATGACTGAACTCCACGTGTCATGTTAGAGGTAGAAGGCACGGTGTCGCTTGCGGTTGATTCCGCCTTAGCCGTTGCTGCACGGTTGTCTGCAACCACTTTGGCAAGCTTTGCATATTCGTCGTCGGTGATCACATAGCGATTCATCAGCCAGCCCACCAGATAATGGAAGAAGCCTGAAATCACTGTTAGCATCAGCACAATACCGGTAAGCGTGAATTCGCTTTGCTCTGTGCCCGGCGTGTATTCGAAATACGCCAGCAGCCAGCCAACCAAGGCTCCAGCCACACCCATTCCGGCTTTTTGACAGAATGAGATACCACCGAATGCCAGACCGGCCACGCGCTTACCTTCTTTGCTTTCACCATAGTCAACCACTTCTGCAATGGCAGACCAGAAAATAGGGGCGTGTAAATCCACTACAAAGCTGATGAGGAAGAACAGTACAAATGCCAACACCACATCTTGCGGGCCAACCGCGAAATACATGATCACAGATAGCAGACCGACTGCCATCTGACTAAAGCGGAACAGTTTTACCTTGCAGTAACGTTTCGTGATCCACGTTGAGGCAATCATGGCGAGAATGGCCGCGCCCACGCCAGTCGATAAGAACAATGACTGCATGCCCGAGTCGCCCCCCAGGTAATATTTAGCGTAATACAAGGCTACCGAACCGCGTACAACATAACCAATGGTTCCCAGTACACACACGCCACACAAGATTAGCCATTGGTCGTTCTTGAACAATAACGAGAGCTGCTCTTTCAGCGGCTTTTCTTCAACTTCGTGCTCAAGTCGCTCGGTGGTGGCAAAGAAGCAGAACAGGAACATCACTACAGCCAGCGCAGCCATTAGGCCCATAGCCGCCTGATAGCCGGCCGCCCGGTCGCCGTTCCACATGTCCGCGCCCGCCATCCAGGGCACAATAATAGTTACCAGAAATGCCGCGACTTTAGCGAAGAACAAGCGATAACCGTTTGCCGATAGCTTTTCTTTCGGATCAGCGGTCATCACACCAATCAAAGAAATATAAGGAATGGTCACCGCGGTAAACATCAGCGTGACAAAAATATAGGTTGAGTACGCCCAGACAAGCTTGGCGTTGTAGTCGACGTCTGGCGTGCTGAATGTCAGGAACACGGAAATACCAAACGGTACCGACAAAAACAGGAAGTAAGGACGATATCTACCCCATCGGCTGGTGTAGCGGTCGGTCACCATACCCATGAGAGGGTCACTGATGGCATCGAGGATGCGGACCAACAAAAACATTAAAGCCATGTCAGATGGCTTTAGTCCGAATATATCTGTGTAAAAGAAGGTGATGATCAGCATCATCGAGGAAATCACCACATTGACGGCCATATCCCCGGCGCCAAACCCTACTTTTTCTAACCGTGTTAACTTCTGCGAAACCATACCGCGCTTCCGACTGAATACCTGCCCAGGCAAGTAATTATGAATGGATACCGAGCCTGTACATTAGCCCTGTGTTAACGACATTTGCAAACCAAATGTTAATAGCAAATATACTATTATCATACTTTTAAAATAACAAGTATTTTGTCGCAAATACTCGTCTGGCCGCTGATTTTTAAAACACTTTTAAATAGAAAAAGCCCGGCAAGCCGGGCTGTCTTTCACGATTTATTCACACTGAATTACATGCTGTAGCGCATACCCAGTGCAAAGGTTCTGCTGATAATAGCACTACCAAAGTTATTGGTGGTTGGGTATTGGTAATAACTCTGATATACCTCATCAGTCAGGTTCGTTGCGTCAAACGTCAGCATCAGGTTTTCGCTCACGTCGTAACTCATTTGGAAGTTCAGACTCTGCTCTGGGCGACGATACACGCCCAACGGGTTAGCAAAAATCGCTGCTTCGTAGTTATTCAGGAAGTCATCACGCCATACATAAGACAAACGCATGTCGAAATCTTCTTTTTCGTACACAGCAACCACACTATAAGACTTGTCAGAAACTGCAAACATGCTGCGAGACAGTACGCGAGACACGAAAATGTCGCCGTTTTCATCTACGTCAAATTCCGGGATATCCTGCTCTGAATCAAGTAACGTGTAGCTAGCTTGTACACCCAGGCCATCCAGCACGTCAGGCAAGTCTTCCGGGAAGTAAACCAGACCTAATTCCCAACCGTTCAGCTTACCGTCAGACGCGTTACCCGGCTGAGTAATAACATAACCCGTTGGCTCTTCGTCTTCAGGCCCTTGCAGCGTTACTTTGCGCTTGGAGTCAAAAACGAAACCTTCGATATCACGTTGGAACCAGGCTGCATAAACTGAACTCTGTGGCGAGAAATACCACTCAACCGAGATATCCAGGTTGGTTGATTCAACCGGGCCCAGATCCGGGTTACCCTGACCGGCCGTTTTCAGCTCAAGTCCTGTCAGGTTAGAACCGTAAGAAATCGTCGGGTTAAGAGCAGCGAAATCCGGACGACGCACAGTTTCGGTATACGCAAAGCGAGTAATAATGTCGTCAGCCAGGTGATAACGCACAACAAAACTTGGCAATACTGAAGTGCTTGAGCCTTCGCCCTCTGATACAAGGTCGCCATCGTAGAAAGTCATTTCGCGGTCGGCTCTTTCTACACGTACACCAAACTGGCCGTCAAGAATCTTACCGCCGACTTCCATAGCGAAGTCTGCTTCTACATAGGCTTCTTTAGACACTTCTTCAATTTCAAAATTAATGCCTGGGGCCTGGTCGGTTACATCGTCATAGCCGTGTAATGCACGAATTTCCTGACGATTCTGTGCGATGTATTTAGCGTTCACCGCTGCCCAGGTACCCGGGAAGTTTGCACGGCCGTCAAAGAAGTCGCTGTTTATGTAAGTGAAGCCATCATCAAACTCTGTCAACGACATTGCAACATTACCACCAGCACCCAGGTAATCGTAATCTTCCGCGGTGCGCTTGTCGTAGCGCAAACCATATTTCAGCTTCTCAATTGGGCCCAGATTAACAAACTGCTCAGTATCCACTTTAAAGGTCAGTGCATCACCTTCCCCACGGTATGAGTTGTCAAACAGCCCATCCGTTTGCCATAGCGCACGGTTAGTCAGATCTGACTCGTCAATGGCCGTATCCGGATTATCAATCACTTCCAGTGAAGGAATGCCACCGCCTGCGTTAAAGTCAAAGTTCAGAGTCCCCGTCAGGTGCTGAGGTACACCACGCATGGCGAAGAACATATTTGAGTATTCACTGGTTTGGTAAATCAGTTCAGATTTAACCTGAATGTCATCAGTTAAATACCAGCTTCCACCCAATGCATAAAGGAAACCGTCTGTTTTTCCGGTGAAGTAGTCGCCACTGGTAAAGTTATTTCCAATGTTTTGCGAATCCATTGCTGAGCCAGCTTTTACGATGTTAGTTCCGCCAAACAAATAAAGTGGGGTGCTTGGATCCAGCAAGTACGTGTGTTCAACGTTCTTGAAGAACATGGTGGTTTGGTCGTCTGTGCGGAAGCCATTGTAAAATGCTTCAAACAAGTACTCAGACCAATCATTGGGTGCCCATTGCAATGACACACTCACAGCCGGACGCTCGCGATCACCGTACTTGTCGATACCAAAGATAGCATCACGGGAAAGGTAATATTCTGCGTCTACACCGTTAATATCCAGTGTTGAACCCGCGGCGAAGGGCAGGCCTTCTTCCAGACCTGGCGTCCAGAACTCAGAAGAGATACGGGTCAGCATATCGTAACCCTCAGGTGGGTTCTTCGTGAAATAAGGTAGCATTGCACCCGCGGTAATACTCTGGTCGCGGAAACGCGTTCTGGCATAAGCCACGTTAACCAACGCACCGACTTCACCGAAGTCAGTTTCCCAACGGTCACTCATTAACAGACTCACGTTCGGATCGTAGTAATCAGCCTGTTCTTGTTCAATCGCACGTGCAGCCAGCACCACCTTGGAGTCTTCAAAGTCAAACGGACGCTGTGTTTTTACGTCGATTTGACCAGCCAGACCGCTACCCAACTGAGACGCTGAGCGGGTTTTATATACGTTTGCACTTTGCAGTAATGCAGCAGGAATATCAGCCAGTGCGATGGAGCGACCTGTAGACGTAAAAATATTCCGCCCGTTTACCGTGGTTGTTACGTCGGTCAAACCGCGAATTGATACCGTATTTACCTCACCAGACGCACGGTCAGTTACCTGTACACCCGTAACACGCTGAAGCGCTTCTACTACGTTATTGTCTGGGAATTTACCGATGTCTTCAGCCACAATAGCGTCAACAATTTGCATGTTCTGACGCTTAATATTAATAGCCTTATTTAAACTGGCGCGAATACCAGATACCTCAATGACCTCAACTTCTTGTGAGGCATCTTCCTGGGTGGTATCTGCTTCCTGAGCCTGCAGCATAGTACTGCTTAGTGCCAGTACAACTGCGGTTGCTAAATGTGTTCTCTTAAACATACGGTAAACCTCCATTACTGGGAGCGGTTAATACTCCAGGCAGTAACCTAGTAAGTGCGTTAACTGCAAAATAAAAAGATTGTTATTTTTCGTAACCGAACGATAAATTATCGGTAGATATTATTGTATGATTTAATCAGTGTCAACAAAGTCTGTTAAAACTATTAACAATTCTTAACAAATCCACTTAACACAGCTTATAGTTTAACAAAAATTGAATTTATAATTGACAAATATACATTAAAAACAGTTATTTATGTGTTTTATTTATATTTTACAGCATATTATATTTAACAACAGATTTACATAGTCCCATGTAGGTGATATGTTATATTGATAATACAATATTACTTTGATGAGGTTTAACCATGAAATGGAACAAAGTGTTGTTAGCCGTAAGTATTTCTGCCGCATTGGGCGGATGCGGAGACGGAACACAACAAAAAGTTGAAGGTATTGTACAGGCACCTGATAACACGGCGCCTGTTAGTATAGCTGACCCTGTATTCCCAACAGAAGTAACTTTTACTGATGCAGGCGTACACGACCCTTCTGTTATTCGTCTTGATGACGGTACTTTTTACGTTTTCGGTTCACACATGGCTTATGCCAGTTCCACCGACCTGGTCAACTGGACTCAGTTAAACCCCGCAGCAGCAGACAATGCTGCCGCAGCGGCTGACACACCGCTCTTTAATACCTACGGCTCAGAAGTCGCTGAGGGTATTGACTGGGTAGGCGGTTGGGTTGGCTCATGGGCCTCAGATGTTATTCAGCTGGCAGACGGCCGCTACTACTTTTATTACAACCACTGCGCATTACCAGAAAATGGTGAGTGTGTATCCCGTTCTTATTTAGGCGTCGCGGTATCAGATGATGTTGAAGGCCCATATGAAGATTTAGGTCTGATTGTTACCAGTGGTCATGTAGGTGATGAAAACCCGGGTATCAACGGCGAAAACTACGATGGCAATATTCATCCGAATGCTATCGACCCGGACGTATTCTTTGATAAAGAAGGCCGCCTGTGGATGGTTTACGGCTCTTATTCCGGTGGTATCTGGATTATGGAAATGGACCCTCAAACCGGTAAAGCATTACCTGATCAGGGTTACGGCACTAAGTTGATGGGCGGTTTCTACAGCGCCATCGAAGGGCCAAATATGCTGTACAGCCCGGAGTCTGATTACTACTACCTGTTTACCTCGTTTGGTGGCTTCAATAACGCTGATGGTTACAACATGCGTATCGCACGCTCGCGTAATCCGGACGGTCCGTTTGAAGACATCAAGGGTCAGGATATGATCGGTGCCGCAGGCGCATGGTCAGCTATCGAAGGTTACGGTAACAAGATCATGGGTGGTCACCTGTACGATGTAAACCCAGGTGAAGCAGGTTCAGACCACGGCTATATGTCACCTGGCCACAACTCGGTGTACTTCGACGAATCAACCGGCCAGTATTTTGTGATTTTCCATACCCGCTTCCCGGGCACAGGCGAAATCCATAACGTCCGTGTTCACGAAATGTTTGTCAACGAAGATGGTTGGATGGTTGTAGCGCCTCATCGTTATGTACCTGTCCAGGAAGGTGACAATATCGCCGACGAAACTGACCTGTTCGGCACATTCAAAGTCATTAACCACGAAACCGACATTGCACGCGAAGCCAAAATTTCCAGCTATATGACGTTGGAAGATTACAACGTCATTAGCGGTGACTTCAGCGGTAAATGGTACTATGAAGCAGACAACACTGTTCGCTTGTACATCGACGGATTGGGCATCTATAAAGGTGTTTCTTCCTGGCAGTACAACGATAATATGGGTCAGTTTGTTCCAACCTTTACTGCGGTAGGTGAAGATGGCTCTTCATTGTGGGGCAGCAAAACCTCGACTACAGATGA
>NZ_CFIDRX010000028.1:0-5022 GCF_984433645.1 Marisediminitalea sp. | reverse complement strand
GACGGCATCGGTAACTACAGCGCTGCAACTGAAACGGGTATCCGCCCGGACAGCACAGACGGCACAGTCACGTTTGCCGCAGGCCAAAATGGTCAGGCAGCCGTACTGGATGGTACGAACGGTATTCGCTTACCTGACGGCATCATCGATTCCTATGATTACACAGTGTCTATGTGGCTGAACGCCTCGCAAACCACCATCTTCACGCCGGCATTATTTGGTGATGCCGGGGCGAATGGCTGGATCAACCTGGCGCCGCACAGCTGGGATGGCAACATCATGCTGTGGAGTAACTCTGCACTGAAAGGCGCTAACCCATGGTTTGATGGTATTACTGGCGTTCCAATGCCACTGAATACCTGGACCCACGTTGCATTCTCGGTAAACAAAGGCATTGTTAAAGTGTTTGTAGACGGTGTGCAAACTACTGAAATTGGCGGCTTACCGGACATCTTTACGGGCCAGAATGCGACATTTACTCTGGGTACGAACCCGTTTGATATCCCGTTTGTGGGTATGATTGACGACGTTAAGTTCTATGACACGGCATTGACTGCAGGTGAAGTGAAGAACCTGGACGTTACCCCACTGAGCACCTCGGAATTGCTGGCATCTGCACAAGAACTGCTCGATTTGGGTGATATCAGCGCAGTGGTTTCTGACCTGCCAATGACGGTATCTGGCCCTTATGCCTCAGCAATCAGTTGGGAGTCTTCGAATCCTGCTGTGGTAAGTACTAAGGGGGTGGTGACACGTCCGGCCAACGGTGAAGACGATGCAGTTGTTACATTAACAGCAACAATCACACTGGAAGGCTCATCGGTAACCAAAACGTTTGAAGCAACAGTACGTGCACTTGGTCTGCCGGATCCAGTGGTTCACTACAGCTTCGATAACGAAGACTTAACTGATGATACTGGTAACTTCGACGCGGGCACAACGACAGGCGCATTGCTTACCGAAGCTGGCGGTGCAGCAGTGTACGCAGACGGTATTGCGGGTAAAGCCCTGGATATGGACGGTACGTACGGTGTGCAGCTACCTGACAACCTGATTGGTGACAACACTTATGCGATTTCCGTGTGGTTTAACCCGGATTCACTGGCCCTTTATTCGCCCGTGTTCTTCGGCTACGCCAACACCGACAGCTGGATCAGTATGATTCCAGGTGGTCACCACGGTGCAAGTAACGCAATGGTGTGGTCTGGTACAGCATGGTATGACGCCTTTACTGACCAGGTACTTGAGACTGGTTCCTGGTATCACATGGTTATGGTGAACAACCAGGGCGACATGACGATTTACATCAACGGTGAAGAGGGCTTCAGTGGCGCAGGCTTCCCGGATGTATTCTCGCCAGTGTCAGTGACGTCATTCTCGTTAGGTGCAAACTTCTGGGATGCCGCGTTTAACGGCCAACTGGATGAGGTGTACGTATTCGACGATGCACTGACCGCCACCGATGTAATGCAAATTTACAATGCGCAAAAGCCCGAATAGGCGCGCATTACGCTAATAACCTAACCGGCACTTCGGTGCCGGTTTTTTCGTTTTCTCTGTTTTTTAATTTAAGGATTATTATGCGACAAATCAGTTTAGCATTGGCCATGGTTGCCTTGACTGGCTGCTCGGGCGAATCTGAGGTAAATACCCCGGCCCCGACTACAGCGCTGGAAGCCAATAACCCCCTGTTTACCGATGTTTTTACTGCCGACCCTGCAGCGTTAGTACATAACGATACAGTCTATCTATATACCGGTCACGATGAAGCGCCCAACAACGACGTGTTCTTCCAAATGCATGACTGGCTGGTATTCAGCTCTACCGACATGGTGAACTGGGAAGCCCATGGCCCTATCATGAAGGCCACCGATTTCGCATGGGCGAAAGGTGATGCCTGGGCAGCACACATGGTAGAAAAAGACGGTACCTTTTACTTCTACACCACCGTTCGTCATAAAGACGACAAGCCAGGATTCGCCATTGGTGTCGCAACGTCAGACTCGCCTACCGGTCCGTTTAAAGACGCCATCGGCAAGGCATTGATCACCGATGATATGACCAAGCATACGCCAAACGACTGGGACGACATCGACCCCGCCATTTTCATTGAGGAAAATGGTGATACCTATATGTTTTTTGGTAATTTAGTTCCCAAGTACGTGAAGCTTAAAGACAATATGATTGAGCTTGACGGTGAGATTAAGGTACTCGATTTACCCAATTACACCGAAGCGTCGTGGGTACATAAAAAGGGCGATAATTATTACCTCAGCTATGCCTGTGAATTCCCGGAAAAGATTTGTTATGCCATGAGTAAGAGTATTCATGGCCCATGGGAATACAAAGGCATTCTGAACGAGATCGCGGGTAACACAGAAACCAATCACCAGTCGATCATCGAGTTTAAAGGTAAAGATTACTTCATCTATCACACAGGTGCAGTGCCGCCTATCGATGGCAAACCCAGTGGCGGCCGCTTCCGCCGTTCAGTTGCCATAGACCCGCTTTATTACAACGAAGATGGCACGCTTAAACGCGTCGTCATGACAACGGAAGGTATTCAGCCTTAAGGAGTTACATCATGAAAAGCAAATTGCTGGTAGCCACGTTATTCGGCGTTGGTTTGTCATTCGGCTGCGTGTCGGAACAACACGACGTCACCCTCACTGCGAACCTGAAAGAAACAGGCCCGCTGTTACATAAAGACATCTACGGGCAATTTGCCGAGCACCTTGGCCGGGGTATTTATGAAGGGATTTATGTAGGACCCGACTCAGATATTCCCAACACCAAGGGGTTTCGCAATGATGTACTCAATGCATTAAGAGCAATAAAAGTACCGCTGGTGCGCTGGCCCGGCGGCTGCTTTGCTGACGAATACCACTGGCGCGACGGCATCGGCGATCCAGATAAACGCCCGGTTAAAGTAAATACCCACTGGGGCGGTGTGGAAGAAACCAACGCAGTAGGCACCCACGAAATCTTCGATTTCATTGAACTGCTAGGCGCAGATGCCTACATCAACGGCAATCTGGGCAGCGGCAGCGTGCGTGAGATGGCGGAGTGGGTCGAATACATGACCTCCGACAAAAACTCCACACTGGCCAATGAGCGCCGTAAAAACGGCCGTGAAGAACCCTGGGATATCGCCTATTTCGGCATCGGTAATGAGAGCTGGGGCTGCGGCGGTCACATGAGCCCGGAGTACTATGTCGATTTGTACAATCAGTACGCCACATTCATCAAAACACCACCGGGTAAAAAACCGAAGTTGGTTGGCAGTGGCGGTCACACTGAAGACACAGAATGGACAGATGTACTGAGTGCGAATATCGAACGCAATATGAGCGGTATCAGCTACCACTTCTACACCTTGCCTAACAGTGACTGGCAAAACAAAGGTCATGCTACTGAGTTCAACAATGACGATTGGTTTGCCACAATGGAACGCACCTATCGCATGGACGACTACCTGAAAGCTAACATTGCAAAGCTGGATAAAAATGATCCGGAAGGCAAAATTGGTCTTTACGTGGATGAATGGGGCACCTGGTATGATCCGGAACCTGGTCGTGAGCCCGGCTTTCTATATCAGCAAAATACCTTGCGCGACGCGGTTGTGACTGCAGTTAACTTTAACCTGTTTAACAAATACGCCGAACGCGTCCACATGACCAACATTGCGCAAATGGTTAACGTATTGCAGGCCATGGTGCTCACTGACGGTGCAGATATGCTGGTTACCCCGACCTACCACGTGTTTGGTATGTACAAGGTATTCCAGGATGCAACCGCTATTCCGTTTACCATCGACAGTGATGTGTATCAGCACGGCGAAAAGCAACTTCCCGCAGTAACTGCGTCTCTGGCGAAAGGCACAGATGGCCATGTATATTTGGCACTGGTGAACTTGGATCCGGAGAACGAAGCGAGTATTGCACTTAACTTCAGCAACGCTAACTTCAGCAAGTTAACCGGTGAGTTGCTGACTCACGATGCCATTACGGCAAAAAACACCTTCAAGCAAAAGGAAGTGGTTAAACCTGCCGCGTTTACAACGTCGCTAAACGACTTAACCTTACCAGCAAAATCGGTCTTGGTTGGTCGCCTTCAATAACCATCTAAAAAACTATCGGGTAGAAACGGCTTAATCCAGGCCGTTTTCTGCTTGTTCATTCTTATCAGTCAGATGCGGTTTACCCTTCAGATATTGCCGTCTGAAATGCTTAAAATAACGACTGAGTGCATCTGCAGACTTTCCTTCCCCGGCTAATCTGAGTACTTCTATACCCACTTCTGCTGTACACAGCTGATAATCGTGCGCGGCTTCGCGCAGCATGTAATCTGACTGCTCAGAGGGACTCACACCTAGCACCGGCAAGTGCTGTAAATATGCACTCTTTTTAAACATCTTGCGGGCTTCACGCCAGGTACCGTCCAACATGATAAACAAGGGGATTCTACTCTCTCCCTTAGATGCAACACTGCTAATACATCTCTCGGGTTCAGCATACTCGTGCGGGAAGATAATCATTGGCATGTAACGCGGGTCTTGCAGTAAATCCAGTAACGCCTGCTGAGGCTCGGTACGGTGCCAGGTAAACGCGAAGTTAGCTTTCGCGACATCAGCAATAAGACGCCCGGTATTCGACGGCTTATAACACTCCCCTTTAAACATTAAAAACAGAAACGCGCTGTCAGCCGTTGGCGATGGTACTGCATCACACATACAGTCCTGAACCGGTAACAGACAACCCTCGCAGCGTTTTACTTTACCACCACGAGCAAGGAAGGGTTTTGTTGATGCCGCCAGTTCTCTCTGACGTAAGGCTAATATGGCGTTGTGCAAGGCAAGGAACTTAACAATGAAGGAAACGGGAGTATAGCTGATGTCACCACTGAATAGCAGTAGTTAAGACAATGGATACACAATGAGGTGTGAAATAAACGCAGGCCCGGTAGGGCCTGCGAAAAATTGCGTTCAGACGTTGTTTACAGACGTCCAACCAATGTCAGCAT
>NZ_CFIDRX010000027.1:0-31609 GCF_984433645.1 Marisediminitalea sp. | reverse complement strand
TCATCGGATTTTGATCCTCTTACAGCTAATGTCAATCTCTTAACTGATCGGCATTAGCCACCTGGCTCCTTTTTTACAAATTAATGTGAAAAAGTGATCACAAACGCGCTTCAGCTAATTTTCTGGCTGACGAATTTGGATAATCATTAATCACTTGTTGGAACAATTGCTTAGCTTTTGCAACGTCACCTGTTTTTTCCGCAATCACACCAAGTTTGAGTAATGCGTCAGGACGCTTTGCTGAGTCGCTAAATTTATTTGCTACAACATCAAACTGTGCAGCCGCGTCTTGCCATTGTTGTTTATTAAACAACAACTGACCTAACCAATAGTGTGCATTGGGTGCATAACTACTGTCAGGAAAACGAGCAATGAATGCCTGGAACTCAGGAATGGCCTTATCATATTCTCTGGATTTGAGAATTAAGTTAACCGCTTTCTCATAAGCTTCAGATTCTGACAAGCCCGACATAGCCGGCGTGGTCGTTGCAGTGGTTGTGGAGGCCTGTGTTGGCGTGTTAGTAGCCGGTACAGTAACAGAACCACCCGCCCCGGCAGGTACAACAGCTGTTTCTTTCAGGGCTTCGACACGCTTGTCGATTTCCAGATACAGTTCCCGTTGACGATCCAGTACTTTTTGTAACTGGTTGGTATGGACCTCTACCGCACCGCGCAACTCATCTAATTCCAACTGCATATTGTCGATTTGCTGCTGGAGACGATGTTGCATTTCGGCTCTGTTCTTTACCTGTCTTTCAAGTACGGTCAGACGCGACTCAATGTCACTGTCGCCAACAGAATATACTGGCGCGCCATCTGACTGGCCGTGAGCGACCGGCAGACACAGCAAAGCCGTTGTTGCAACAACAACGGCTTTCAACACGTTACCTTTACGGTTCGTCATCTTACTGATAAACGATTACGCCACGGCGGTTCTGAGCAAATGCATACTCAGATGAACCCATTACCGCAGGTTTTTCTTCACCGTAAGACACAACAGTTACCTGGCTAGAGCTAACACCAGCATTTAACAGGTAAGTTTGTACTGATTGAGCACGACGCTCACCCAGTGCAATGTTGTACTCAGGCGTACCACGTTGGTCGCAGTGACCTTCGATTACTACTTTCTTACCTGGGTTTTTCATCAGGAATTCAGCGTGTTTTTGTAGTACGGGATAAAACTCAGACTTGATGTTTGAACGGTCAAAGTCAAAGTATACTGTTTGTTCATTTTGCAGCGCAGCTAAGTCACGCTTAGTTTGCTCTTCCTGCATTTTAACGCGCTGAGCAGCTTCCGCTTTAACTTTAGCTTCCTGGGCTTCTTGTTGCGCCTGCTCTTCAGCAGCTTGTTGCTGGGCGATACGGTTGCGTTCCGCCGCCAGTTCCTCTTCGCTAGGACCTGATGAACATGCCATCATAGTCACCACTGGCAGGGCGATGATGAAGCTCTTCATTACTTTATTCATTTGCATCCTCTTAATCCTTATACTTATTTATTTCTATGTACTCAAAAATGTTAAAACAAAAACGGTGACCAACTTGGCGATTTAACCTGCCCGTCAGCTGCCGGTAACCTCGCTTTAAAGCGCCCATCCAGTGACACTAAAGACAATACCTGGGTATCCCCGAATAATGTACTATAAATTATCATGCTTCCGTTCGGAGCGATACTAGGAGATTCATCTAAAAATGTTCTCGTGAGTACCTGAATTGCTCCACTTTTCACTTCTTGCCGTGCGATGTGATAATCACCACGGGTACGGTTAACCAAAACAATCTCGTCACCGTCTGGTGTAAAGGTGGCTCCAAGGTTCTGTTCACCCTCGAAGGTTAAACGTCTTACCATGCCAGTATCTAAATTTACGCGATAAATCTGTGGTTTACCACCCCGTTCGGAGCTAAAAATCAGACTCTTACCGTCTGGAGACCAACTTGGTTCCGTATCGATTGCTCTATTTCGGGTGACACGGCGCAGATTTCTACTGGCTAAATCCATCACATACACTTCGGGATTGCCGTCTTTCGACAATACCATCGCCATCTGTTTTCCGTCAGGAGAAAACACCGGGCTGCCATTTATGCCTGGAAAATCAGTAATTTTCTCGCGCTGCATGGTGTAAATATCCTGAATAAAAATCTGTGGGCGTTTATTCTCAAAACTCACATAAGCCAGCTTATTGCCGTCCGGTGACCAGGATGGCGACATCAGCGGCTCTGGCGATGAAAGCAAACGCGTTTCATTGAAGCCGTCATAATCTGAAATCACTAACTGATAAGGCAGCTTCTCTTTTTCACGGTCACGCACAATAACGTAAGCAATGCGGGTCAAAAACGCGCCGCGAACGCCAGTTAGCTTTTCATACACAACGTCGCTGATTCGGTGCGCGTATTGTCTGAAGTCGCCGCCGCCAATGACTACCTGACGTTGGTCAACAATATGGTCTTTGCTGTTTACCAGTGTGCCGTCACTGCCCAGCACCTTGGACTCACCGCCAGTGATCTGGCCTCGCAGCACATCAATAATTTCAAACGACACCAAGTAGCGGTCAACGCCTTCACTTTCAATTTTACCTACAACAATGGTATCCAGTCCCATAGACGCCCACGCTGCGTAGTCGACTTCGGCGTCCGTAGACGGATACTGTGGCATGGATGCCGGAACAACCGGGTTAAACTTACCGCTTCGACGCAAATCTGCCATAACAACGTCGGTCAGGTTGTCTGGTAACATGCCCTCGCCCTGCCACTTAAATGGCACCACGGCAATGGGTCTGGCGCTATCTACCCCTTCAGTGATCACAATTTCCAATGCGGCATGCAATGTCCCGATGCAACTTAGGTATGTCAACGCTATCCACAGACCCAATTTTTTCATAGGCTCTACAACTCCACCTTCAAATTAATGTTTTTCAATTCTTCATAGACTGCCGGGTCATCAGACACTGGCAGTCTGTCTGGTCGTAATACCGCACTTTGCGCAGCACGACACAGAGCAGGATCACCATCAAGAACAGATACTTTGGTAACCAGACCGGTTGTCGCCAATCTAATATTCAATCTACAGCTCTTTCCTTTGAAGTCAGCATTCAGATAACGCTTAATCGTCTGGTGGATTAACGCCTGATACCGCTCCTTTTCCGACAATACATGTTGTCGGCGTTGTTGCTGCATGGCTTCCTGCTCTTTGGCAAGCTGCTCTTGCATAATTCTTTCCATTTCTGCGCGCTCGGCTGCTTCTTTTTCCTTGCGCGCCTTTTCTGCCTTCTCGGCTTCTTCCCTTTCTTTACGCTCCCGTGCCTTTTCTTCAGCTAAACGACGTAACTCAGACTGACGCTTTGCTTCGGCGGCTTCTTTTGCCGCTTTTTCCTGCCGGGCCTTGCGTGCCGCCGCTTCGCGACGACGTTTATCTTCAGCGGCTTTCTGCTTTCTCTGCTCTTCAGCCCTTGCCTGTGCTTCAGCCTGAGCCTGGGCGCGCTGGGCATCAGCAATCGCTTGCGCATCAATAAATGTGGCTTTAATAACAACAGGTGCCGCGGTATTGGAAACCACAGGCATAATGGGTGATGAAGACAAACTGACGCTAATTAGCAACAGCATGGCTATCACAACATGTAAGCCAAAGGATTTCAATAACGCGTTTTTGTCAGCTTCAGTCACTTAAGTAGCCCGTTATTTTTCAACCGGGTCTGTCATCAGACCTACTGAGGGGACACCCGCTTTTTGCAATAACACCATTAACTGAATGACTTCGCTGTAGGCCACCGCACCATCACCCTTGACTACCACAGGTGTATCCGGGGCCTTTTCCAACTGGGCCTGAACTAACGCGGCCATATCATCGCCATCAACGGCTTGCTCCTGGTTGTCACCCAGATTCAAATAATAGTCTCCCTTCACATCAACTGACGCAATAATAGGCGGGATATCTTGTTGCTCAATAGGCTGAGCGCTGGCTTTAGGCAAATCGACCTTCACGCCCTGCGAAATTAATGGGGCTGTAACCATAAAGATAATAAGCAGCACCAACATAACATCAATGTAGGGAACCACATTGATTTCAGAGACCGGGCGACGACGCTTTCTAACGTACATAGTGAATTCTCCCTGCTAACGGCTGAATTAGCCGTTCGATTGTGCAGCTAATGCCTGACGCTGCAAAATGGCAGAAAACTCTTCCATAAAGTTGCTGTAGCTGTTTTCCAGTTTTTCAACCTGATGACTGAATCGGTTATATGCAACAACTGCTGGTATTGCGGCAAACAAACCAATCGCCGTCGCAATCAGGGCTTCAGCAATACCGGGCGCCACCATCGACAAGGTAGCCTGCTGTACTTCACCCAGTGCGATAAATGAATTCATGATCCCCCATACGGTGCCAAACAAACCGATATAGGGACTAATTGAGCCGGCGGTTGCTAAAAACGATAACCGGCTTTCAAGATTGTCTACTTCACGGGACAGGGCCACGCGCATCGCGCGATATGTACCATCCACAATCACGTTGGCATTGGTATTACTTTTGCGAAGTCGGACGAACTCTTTGAAACCGGCACAGAAAATATTCCCCATACCCCGCACGTCCTCTTCGGCAGATAACTGCTGATACAGACGGTTGAGGTCGGCACCTGACCAAAACTCATCTTCAAATTCCTGCATGGATTTGCGCGCGCCGGACAGCGCTTTTTGGCGTTGAAAAATAAACGCCCAGGAGGCAACGGATACGCTGAGAAGCAGCAGCATTACCAGTTGAACAACGAAACTTGCCTGTAAGAACAAGCCAATAAATGTTAAATCAGATGACACGCGAAAGTTCCCCTAAAATAGCCTTAGGTAGCCGACGTGGCCGCATTGAAGCCAAATCGACACAGGCAACCTGTACTTGCACGGTGACCAACAGCTGGTCCTGTGCATTTTTTATCTCTTGTTGAAATGTCATACTAGCGCCTTTCAATTCTACAATGTGGGACTGAATACTCAACAGCTGATTAAAGCGAGCTGGCGCAAAGTTCTGCATTTCGACCTTTTTGACGACAAAAGCGGTGTTTTGTTCCAATAAAACATCCTGCTCAAACCCCAATGCCCGCAACCACTCAGTGCGAGCGCGTTCTGCAAACTTTAAATAGTTCGCATAATAAACAATACCGCCCGCATCGGTGTCTTCGTAATAAACGCGTACCTGTAGTGTGTGCACAACGTCAGCTCCCTTTGTTTTTATTGGGCGCAATAGTAGAAGATAGAAGCGTGATGAGTCCAGTGTGGTCAACCACTGAATTTCATTTATTAAACAAAGTTTACGAGATAAACAGGCACTAAAAGACTGTACATTGGAACGGTACAGCAGTTCTGAGGTTTTGACAGCCGCACAATTGGGGCTATGCAATGCGCATTTTAAGATACATTAATTAATTCTATGTCATATCGCATAAAAAAGACGTTTTATCGCAAGACCTCTATTTTTATGAGGTGCAGAGCAAAAGACTTTAATTAACACAACATTAACAGATTAGTTTTTCTAATTTGAAACTGAAATTATTCTCAATTGTCGAAACGCAACAACTCTCTATAATACGCATCATCAAGTCGACACAAGACGAGTTCTTATTGAATTTCCTGTTAGACATGAGTTCCCTGGATTTTTTCCTTCAACACTTGTTGTTCTCAGCCCGCTTCAATGAAGCGGGTTTTTTTTACCCTTTTTTCAGTCATTTCCCTGACCTGAGATTGAGCGTCCGAGAGTTTGAACTAACGAACGCAAACCAGAATTAAAGATGTTAGAGTTCTACGACCATCTTGCCGCGATTTTCTCCACTAAACAGCATGTTTAACCCTTTTACTGCGTTATTGAGTCCTTTAACAGTGTGAGCCCGGTATTTAATTTTACCCTGCTGCACGTAGGGCGTAAGCTTCGCCAGAATTTGTGGAATTTCCCCCCAATGATCAGGCATCGCAAACCCTTGAATAGTAATACGCTTCTTAATCAGCGGGATCCAGTTTGGACCTGGCGAAGGTGTGGCTGACTGATAATCTGCAATCATGCCACACACAACAATACGGCCATGGGCATTCATGCGATCGACAATAAGCTGTTGAATTGGGCCGCCGGTATTTTCAAAAAACACGTCAATGCGATTCGGCGTCAGTGCTGTTAACTGGCCAGCCAGGTCTTCAGATTTATAGTTTATGGCGCCATCAAAACCCAGTTCATTCACGATCCACTCCGCTTTTTCATCACTACCAACCACGCCAATGACTCGCAAGCCGTCAGCTTTGGCCAGTTGACCCACAATGGTGCCTACCGAGCCCGCGGCGCCGGTAACAATGAGAGTTTCACCCGCCTTGGGCTTACCAAACTGATACAACCCCGTCGTTGCCGTAAGTCCGGGTAACCCAAATACGCACAATGCCATTTCAGCACTTACGCCGGGCTGCAATTTGTTGAACCCCTGACCATCGGAGACCAGGTATTCCTGCCAACCGGTCATGCCCAGCACCTTATCTCCAACAGCAAAGTCAGGGTGATTCGATTCAACCACTTCACCTACACCACTGGAGCGCATTACTTCACCGATTTCAACTGGGGGAATATAACTACCGCGATCTTCACTCATCCAGCCCAACATCGCAGGGTCCAGTGACATATGCGTTTGTTTGATTAATAGCTGGCCCTCAGCAGGACTGGGTATTTCCTGTTCTTTTGTTTCGAACAAATAGTCCCCTATTTCTCCGTTTCTTGGTCGGTTTACCAACACCATGGATTGATAAGTTGTCATGTTTGTCTCCGTTATCAGATGCCTGCTCACACTAACAAATTGACTACATAAATATAAAATTAAATTTACTTATTGGAGAGTATTAGCAGTACAAAGGCGGTGCGCTGTTGGTTAGGTTACCAACAGCGGATTCTGACAGGTTACTCTGGCTGAAAGCCCAAATGCAGGAACGCTCTTGATGTCGCGATTCGACCGCGAGGAGTGCGTTGCAGGAAACCCTGTTGGATTAAGAAGGGCTCAATAACGTCTTCAATGGTTTCTTTTTCTTCACCAATGGCTGCAGCCAGGTTTTCAAGACCGACTGGTCCGCCACTGAATTTCTCGATGATAGCTGACAGCAACTTGCGGTCCATGTAGTCGAATCCCTCTTTATCGACATCAAGCATGTCCAGTGCAGCAGCCGCTATGTCACCATTTACCTGGCCGTTTGCTTTGATTTGCGCGTAGTCACGCACGCGGCGCAAAAGCCTGTTCGCAATTCGTGGTGTGCCTCGTGAACGTTTGGCGACTTCAAACGCGCCACTCTGGTCCATGTCCAGCTGCAAATAATGTGCGCTGCGCGCCACAATATCCGTTAAGTCCTTTACCGAATAGAATTCCAATCGTTGCACGATACCGAACCGATCGCGTAACGGCGATGTCAGTGAGCCTGCCCGAGTCGTAGCGCCAACCAAAGTAAAGGGGGGTAGATCCAGTTTAATTGAGCGCGCTGCCGGCCCTTCCCCAATCATGATATCCAGTTGGTAATCTTCCATGGCCGGATAGAGAATTTCTTCCACCACCGGACTCAATCGATGGATTTCATCAATAAACAACACATCATTGCGTTCGAGGTTGGTTAACAGCGCAGCGAGGTCGCCGGCTTTTTCCAATACCGGGCCCGAGGTGGTTTTAATATTCACCCCCATTTCGTTGGCTACGATATTCGCTAAGGTGGTTTTACCCAAACCTGGCGGGCCAAATATCAATAAATGGTCCAACGCGTCTTCACGCTGCCGCGCTGCCTCAATGAAGATTTCCATCTGATCACAGACATGCTGTTGGCCAGTGTAATCCTCGAGCAGTTTTGGGCGAATTGCGCGATCTATGACGGCATCTTCATCATTTTCGCTAGAGGAAATTAACCGATCGGCTTCAATCATACTGGGTCCCGTTTTTACAACGACGCTTTAAGTGCCTGACGAATAAGCGCTTCGCTGCTCATGCCGTCGTCAAACACACTGTTCACCATCTTACTAGCCTGCGGCGGCTTGTAACCCAAGGCCACCAGCGCACTCACCGCTTCTTCTTTAACATCATTAACCGGCACAAACGTGTTGGTATTAGCTGCATCCGGGTCCTGCCCTAACGTGAAGGTGTCAGGTGTAGGCAGAGACTGGGTAAATTTAGCCAGTCTGTCGCGCAATTCAACCACCAATCTTTCCGCGGTTTTCTTGCCTATGCCCGGTAGTGACGTTAGCGCAGACACATCTTCATTTTGAACAACTTGTAAAAATTGCGATGCTGACATGCCAGACAAAATGGCTAACCCCAACTTGGGCCCCACGCCATTGGCTTTAATAAGTTCGCGAAACAATCCACGTTCCAGTTTATCTGCAAAACCAAACAACAGCTGGGCATCTTCCCGCACCACAAAATGGGTATACAAGGTACACGCCTCACCCACATTCGGCAGTTGGTAAAAGCTGGTCATCGGCAGTTGTAATTCGTAGCCGACGCCCGCTACATCAATTAGAACCTCTGGTGGTGCTTTCTCTAATAAAACACCGTGAATTCTACCAATCATGGTGACTACATCACTCCGTTATCGCAAGCGACCGCGCACCGTCTTACGTGCCTGACCAGCCAGCTTGACTAAATTCTGTTCACTGTGAGCGTGACATAAAGCAACTGCCAACGCATCTGCAGCATCGGCCTGAGGGGTGCCTGACAGGTTAAGTAAATGCTTAACCATATGCTGTACCTGCGTTTTGTCTGCGCCCCCGGTGCCCACCACCGCTTGTTTAATTTGCCGCGCGGAGTACTCATGCACTCCCATACCGGCTTGTGTAGCGGCAATCATAGCAGCGCCCCTGGCATGACCCAGCTTTAACGCTGAATCCGGGTTACGGGCTAAAAATACTTGCTCTATGGCCAGACAGTCCGGACTAAACTGAGCAATTAATTCACTCACACCCACAAAAATCTTATCTAATCGAGGCGCCAGGGGTTTGTCAGTTAAACGAATACAACCACTCGCAACATAGCTTAATTTGCCCTGCTGTCGCCTGATTAATCCGTAACCGGTTACCCGGGAACCTGGATCTATACCCAGTATTACCATTATTTTGGCTCGGGCACAAATGCCAGAATGGCGTTGCGATTTGAAGGCGACCAGACACGTGCCAACGCCTCGGGCTTATCGAGCCATTCATAGGCAGAATGTTCGGTTAAAATAATGCGGGAATCAGAAGGAATTTGCGTAACGAAAACATATTCCGTATTCACAAAATTATCGGGGGGATAACGATGCTGCCATTCTTTGCGGATCTCGTACTGATTCACATGCTGGCAATCTACAATGTCGCCTGACTGAGGCGACAGATTTACCCCCGTCTCCTCGCCTACTTCGCGGTATGCCGCCGCAATGGGCGACTCTCCGGCTTCAATGGTACCGGTCACCGATTGCCAGAAGTCCGGGTCGTCGTTGCGCTGCATCACCAGTACCTGACTGTGCTCGTTATAGAGCACAACCAGGACTGATTCAGGACGCTTGTACGTCATTATTCCGCGCTGTCTTTTTTAACAGTGGCAATGGCCAGATCAGCTAACTGCTGAGGATTAGCCGGGCTTGGGGCATCAGTAAGCGGGCAAGCTGCCGTGGTCGTTTTGGGGAACGCCATGACATCGCGAATTGAACTGGCGCCCGTCATCAGCATAACCAAACGGTCCAGACCAAACGCCAAACCGGCGTGTGGTGGCGCACCAAAACGCAATGCTTCTAACAGGAAGCCAAACTTCAATTCCGCTTCTTCTTTATCTATACCCAAAATACTGAACACCGCTGACTGCATGGACTGGTCGTGAATACGCACAGAACCGCCACCCAGTTCAACACCATTTAATACCATGTCATAGGCGTCAGAAATTGCGTTCACCGGATCCGCAGCCAGTTCTTCCGGCGTCATACCACGTGGAGAGGTAAACGGATGGTGCAGTGCATGCAATTGGCCATCAACTTCTTCAAACATGGGGAAATCCACAACCCAAAGAGGTCGCCACTCGCCTTCCAGTAGTTCGAAATCTTCACCCAGCTTAAGACGCAGTGCGCCCATCGCTTCCGTAACCACGGTGTAGCTGTCGGCACCAAATAGCAGGATATCGCCATCCTGAGCGCCGGTGCGAGCCAGGATGCCGTTAACAATTTCTTCGTTCAGGAACTTCAGAATTGGCGACTGCAAACCGTCGAGGCCAGCAGCCACGTCGTTGACTTTAATCCAGGCCAAACCTTTGGCGCCGTAAATGCCAACAAACTTCGTGTATTCGTCAATTTGCTTGCGAGACAAGCTTGCACCACCCGGAACACGGATAGTCGCTACGCGTCCTTTCGGGTCATTCGCCGGGCCGCTGAACACTTTAAAATCGACAGCGGCGAGTAAATCTGCAACGTCGGTTAATTCCAGCGGGTTGCGCAGATCGGGTTTATCACTGCCGAAACGTTGCATGGCTTCGGCGTAGGTCATACGCGGGAAGTCACCTAAATCAACGTCCAGCATTTGCTGGAACAGGTCACGAATTAAGCCTTCCGTAATGCTCATTACGCCGTCGGCATCGAGAAACGTCGTTTCCAAATCGATTTGGGTAAATTCTGGCTGGCGATCCGCACGTAAATCTTCGTCTCGGAAACATTTTACGATTTGATAGTAGCGGTCCATACCAGACATCATCAGTAGCTGTTTAAACAACTGAGGTGATTGTGGTAATGCAAAAAACTCACCCTTGTGCGTCCGGCTTGGCACCAGGTAATCACGAGCACCTTCAGGTGTTGCTTTCGTCAGGATGGGCGTTTCAATATCTAAAAAGCCATCGCCCTCCAGATAACGACGTACCGCCGCCGTGACTTTTGCGCGAAACTGCAGGCGCTGGCTCATTAGCGGGCGACGCAGGTCCAGGTAACGATAACGCAGGCGCTGCTCTTCGGAGTTTTCCTGATTCCAGTCCAGCGGTAATACTGCAGATTTATTGAAGATCTCCAGTCCGGTGCCAATGATTTCAATTTCGCCGGTAGCCATTTGCGCGTTCACCTGTCCTTCAGGACGGGCACGCACCGTACCGGTAACCTTCACGCAGAATTCACTGCGCAGGGTATTAGCAATCGCTTGAACTTCAGGAAGATCCGGGTCGAACATGACCTGTACGATCCCTTCGCGGTCTCGTAAATCGATAAAAATCAGGCCGCCTAAATCGCGACGCTTATTTACCCAGCCACACAGTGTGACGGTTTGGCCAATGTAAGATGCAGTAATATTCCCACAGTAATCTGTGCGCATGGTCTCAGACCCCTAATTTCTTGAGCGTTTACGCCCAAAGCCACAGGAAGATACAGGTTTGACGCCAATTCACGTTATGGCTCATGCCCTGCCGGCTTTGCAGCGTTTTTGTTATCATTGAGTTTCGCGAACCGGTGTATAAAATGCCTGAAAAGCGACCATTCATTGCCGATTAGCGGTAAAGGTCGCATAGTATAAACAAATGCATGGCAAAGCCCAATGACAAATATCCAAACACCTCAAATATTGCCGGAAGTCTGTATAGGCTTGCCTCAATGGCAGCACGGGCGTTGGCCGACAACCTGGTTCGGTCACAGCAAAGGAACCAGCCTGGGTCGCTATGCAACGCAATTAAACAGTGTGGAAGGCAATACAACGTTTTACCACTTACCCACACCAGACACAGTACTTACCTGGCACAAATCAACGCCCGCTGCATTTCGGTTTACGTTCAAGTTTCATCGCAGTATCAGTCACGAGGGACGGCTAAGCCAGAATATTCCAATGGCCTGTCAGTAACTTACTTTACTGAGTTCCCTTGAAGAAAAGCTTGGCCTGGTTATGCTGCAGTTACCGGCCAGTTTTGGCCCCGCTGGCTTGGCTGAGTTAGACACGTTTTTGGCTGGCTTACCCAAGGCTTTTCGCTATGCCGTGGAAGTTCGACATTTAACGTTCTTCGCCAAAGGTGATGATGAAAAGGCACTTAATCGTTGCTTGATGCGCTACAATGTTAACCGGGTCATTATGGATACCAGAGCGCTGTTCAGCGGCCCGGTTGATTGCGAGCTCACAGCAGAGGTTCGCACCAAGAAACCCAGAGTACCGGTAAATGTCATAGCAACGGCCGATCAGCCTGTAATGCGTTTTGTGGGCAATAACGATGATGCAGACAACGAAGCCTGTTTACAGCCGTGGGTAACAAAGTGCCACCAATGGCGGCAGCAGGGCAAAACCTGCTATTTGTTCTTCCACCGTCCGGACAATCAGGATGCGCCTTGGCTGGCTCAGCAGTTTATCCGGTTATACAACAGCCAGTTTACTGAGCATGCATTGCCTTTGCTCAGCTTTAATCCTGAGCAAACGGATACAGCACAATCCTCGCTTTTTTAACGCCGTCTACCCCGAGCGTCTGCGGCGTCGCGAACTTTGCTTTTTATTTTTCAGGCGCACATAAAAATAGCCTAAACCAGCAATAATCAAGGTAAGTAGACATACGATACCAATCAGCAAATTATTGAAAGTGGCTTCCCGTGCTTTAGACTCTTTCTGAATTGCCAATGACTGACTTAACGAGGCAATTTCGCGCTGTGAACTGTGCTGAAGTGCAGCGAAGTCAGCAGAAATTTGTTCCATCGTCAGCGACAACACCCGATTGCGCTCTTCATCAATCCAGCCCAACAACGCTTCATATGCCTGTTCAGTCCCACGGATATCGTTTTGCGCTACGGCTAACGCCACCTGATTTAGCAAATGTTGACGAATAGTGAGGTACGCATCCTCTTCGCCTGCCAAAAGATCCTGAGAGATACCGGCTTGCAATTGCATTGCTGCGTCCAACTCGCCGGATTCGATAAAGTACGTGACCTTGTCTAACACAAACAGACGACGCGGAGTTAACTGCGGGTATGCTAATAACCATTCGTCCAGTTTTGTCAGCCACCTTGTAACCATATCCATTTGCTGACGTTGCAAGCTAATGTGCATTAACCAAAAGCCAGCAGCGAATTGCGCCTGAATATTATTCGCTTCCACACCGGCATCTAACATACGCATGGCAACAGCTTCGATGTCATCCCATTTACTTTCCGCCGCCATAATCGACAGCATTTTATCGGTGAGATTAAACGGCATATTGCCAGATTGTGACTGCAGAAATGACACTAGCTGTTGTGATTTAGCTAATGCTTTGCTGTACCACTGCATATCCAGCAACAGCGAAATCTGCTTTTCAACGACTTCTCGCCACACCAGAAAATTAGAAAGCTGCCAGAATGCTTGCTGTGCCTGTTCCAAAAAATCCAGTGCCGACATGACATTGCCAGTTCGGCTGTCTGACATACCAATGTCATACAGGATAAGTGCTTTGTCAGTATCCTTTAGCCGGCGCGACAATAACGTCATTAATTGCTGTTTGGTTGCAAGCGTATCCCCCGGAGATACCGCCGCCTGATAAGCCAACACAGCACGCAATGCAAACCCCTGAGAGCGGTAATCCTGGGTGCGGGTAGCCATTTGCACGACCTGCTGAGCGTGCGCTTTCACCCCTTCAAACTCATTCTGTTTTGCAGCAAGCAACAGTTTATAGGCCAACACGGCATTTTCAGCAGTATCAGCTCGCAGCGCATTGGCATTTGCAATAAGCGTATCCAATTTACTTATTTGTAAGTCATAAGTTGTGGTTTTATCGCGGATAATGTCGTTGAGTTTACTGAGGATTTGACTTTCATTGACCGCTTGTGCAGACACAAGCAAAGGGAACAGCAAACATACAAGTGAAAAACAGCTTGTTAAGGTTTTAGCGATAGAAGGGCGTGCATCCATGTGAGTGTCGGGAGTTACATTACATATCGCGACACTATCCCACGCCAGACGGGCTTTGCCAACCGTTTCTGGTATATAGCCTGATAACGAAGTATGGCCCGTTTTATATACACAGGGCCAACACCTTGAATTTACGTAAATTTATTGTAAATAACAGTCTAACGGAAGTCGCCCGCGTCCAAATCATGCTTTTTCATGAGTTTGTGCATATCGGTACGGTTTCGGCCTGCCAACTCAGCAGCCCGGGTAACATTGCCGTCCGTCATTTTCAGTAATTTAAACAGATACTTTTGCTCAAACGCATCTCTGGCCTCTGTGAGAGTGGGCCAGCTTTGACGAGTAGCAGACAGTGCCTGTTCTACCAGGTGCAACGGGATCACTGGGGTCTGGGTTAACGCTACACACTGCTCTACCACGTTAACCAACTGACGCACGTTGCCGGGCCAGTCACTTTTCACCATAAGTTGCAACGCATCCTCAGAAAACTGAGACACCTTAACACCGTGACGTTCAGCGCTTTGTTTCAGCAAAGAACGTGCTAACAGCGGAATGTCTTCAGAGCGCTCTTTCAGCGCAGGCAATTTGAGGTTCACGACATTCAAGCGATAGAACAAGTCCTCGCGGAAACTGCCCTCTTCCATTTCTTTGTGCAAATCTTTATGCGTTGCTGAAATCACCCGGACATCAATGTCTACTGACTTGCTGCTGCCAACCGGACGAATTTGACGCTCTTGCAAAGCACGTAGCAATTTTACCTGCAATGTCATTGGCATGTCGCCAATTTCGTCCAAAAACAGAGTGCCGCCGTGCGCTTCTCTGAATAAACCGCCGTTCGCCTGCACCGCGCCGGTAAACGCGCCTTTCACGTGGCCGAACAGCTCTGACTCCAACAAGTTTTCGGGCAACGCGCCACAGTTAATAGCAACAAAAGGGTTGCCCGCGCGGTCGCTGGCTCGGTGAATCGCGTTCGCAAGCAGTTCTTTACCAGTACCACTGGCACCAGTGATCAGTACGCTGACTTCGCGTTTGGCAATCCTAAAGGCCTGATCGAGCACATGCAGCATGTCTGCTGAGCGGGTAATAATGTCCTTACACCATTCACCCGGCTCTGCTGCTTTGGACTGTTGAAGTGCCCGACTGAGTAACTCACGCAGTTTTTCATGCTCGACCGGTTTGGTTAAAAATCCAAACACACCGCGTTGCGTTGCCTCAATAGCATCAGAGATAGTGCCATGCGCGGTCATTAAAATAACCGGAATGTCGGAGCGGATAGCCATAATCTCTTCAAACAGGCTAAGTCCATCCAATCCCGGCATGCGCAAATCGCTTAACACTAAATCAAAACCACCGTTTTGAATCTTTTTTAACGCTTCCTGACCATCTTCTGCCGCGGTCACGTCGTAACCTTCGCTTTGCAGACGAATTGTCATCAGTCGCAATAAGCTACTGTCATCATCGACTAACAGAATATGTGACTTAGGGTTGTCTTTACTGGTCATTGTTCTGTTTCCTCCTGATTCATCAGGTTCGATTCAATGTTCATCAGCGCTTCAAGTTGCGCTTTAAGCTGTTGAATCTGTTGTTCCTGGCTAGTCAGTGTCTTGTCCTGCTGATTATTAATGTTGCTAAGTATTGTCACCGCTGATTCGAGCTCAAGCATGTGGCCGCTGGGTTTTGCCACCACCGTATTCAACCAGTTTTGCGCACTGGCAGACAGCGAAGGCGTAACCTGCTCAACCCAGTGTTGCGCTCGCAACCTGGCTTTATAAGGGGTATTGACCGGCTGGGACAAAATAATCTTCTGCAATAACTGGTCGGGTGTGTCAGCCAGACTCTCAATTAACGCCTGACGGTCCGGCCAGCTCAATTTGTCGACCTGTATCCAGTAATCCTGCCAAAAATCCAGCTCACAACGGGCTTCATCTTTTGGCTCGACTGCAAAAACACAGTCGCTTTCAACCACCATTTGAAATGCTTCTGTATTATCTGAGACGTCTGTCACGGGTGGTTCCGAGGGCAACAACTGACACCCACTCAACCCAATAAATACAACTAATACGCCGTAACGCTTCATCAATGTTTCTCTTCCTGTTGTGGTATACGGACTCTAAAGCACACATCTGCGTAGTCCACGTCAATTACCGTTGCATCGCCATGCATGATCCTTGCGCAATCTGCAACAATTGACAATCCCAAGCCTGTTCCGATGACGTTGTCGTTTCGGGCACCTTCACCACGAATGAAGGGTTCAAACAGGCTACTGATTTTCTCTTTGGGTATTTTCTTGCCGTCATTGGCTACGTCAATGTAGGCATTGTGTTCATCGACCGACAACCGGATATGGATGGTTTTATCCAACGCACCATGTGCCACCGCATTAGATACCAGATTGTCCAGAATTCTGCGCAATAACTCTTCATCAGCCGTTATGGATCTACATGCCAAATCGATGTCTAGTTTGTGCTTTTGTAACGCAAGTTTATAGTCGCCAATGCACTGCTTCACCATGTGGTCTACATCCACAAGGGTAAACTTAGGCTGTGCTTGTTGTAACAGTAAATTGTAATCAAGTAGCTTTTCAATCAGGGTATTAAGGCGCGTCGTACTGGCGTTAATCAGACTCATCACCTCCTGCTGAGGGCCACTCAATTCACCAACTGACCCGTCTGACAATAATGCACATCCTTCTTTCATACTGGCTAGTGGCGTTTTTAATTCATGCGCGGCGTGACGAAGTAACGCCGTGCGAATGTGCTCTAATTGTGCCAAACGCTCGCCCAACCAGTGCAAATCTTGTTCAACTCCTGCTAATTCCCGGGGTGCTTTAGTCGACAGCGGCGGTAAATGCCCCTGTTGTCGGGCCAGCATTCTGATAATCAGTTTCAGCTTTCGTACCGGATTAATGATCAACTGGCTACCCAGTAAAATAAGAGCAAGTGAGACAGACACTAAAAGTGCGCTCAACCAGGTTTGTCTAACCTGCATAGCCGAGACATCTTGCTGCTGAACCACCAGCCTTTCGGCAATGGCATCATCCACACTCACGTCAATGTCGGCCAGTTGTTGTCGCATCAGCGTAAGCTGATTGGCGAGCATATCCGGATTGTCAAAAGCCCGAAAGCCGCGAAGCGTGGTTACGGTTTGTCGAAGCTGAACACAACCATTCACGCGCTTTTCCACGTCGCATATTGCACCGTGTTGCTCTGAAAAGCGCCCTATTGCGTTCTCCACTAAACCCGCAGCAACGTCATTTTTCAGCACCTGATATTGTCTTAATGCACGTTCAAGCACCACGCTTGCACTTTCCAGTTGTTGCACTTTAGAGACAAGAGACGCAATGTGCTGTGTTTCTTTCACCGTTAACTGGCTGACCCTGGCAAGGTCTGTCTGACTCTGCCAAAGCAACGCTGCCAGCGGCACCAGTGCTACCAGAAAACTGCCCAGAATTAATTGTCGTAACGATCCTAATCGCAAAAGTGATCCGCTCTCAATCAAAGATGTGGCAAGCATCGCATAGCGTTGAGACTTCGACAATGTATTCACGCCTATTCAGTCAATTAAAACGGTCAGCGCCGCGCTTAAATAGGCAACGACAATACTTCGCGGCCATAATCAGAGGCTATCAGCTCCGCTTCAGAAATTTTGCCATCTTCATCAATATCGATGTGGCCAAATTCGCGCAGTAGGTCAGTATTTTTTACCGCTTCACGCAGTGTGATATATCCGTCATCATCCGAATCCATTTGCTCCATAAATTCTACGCCAGATGTTGTCGCCATAGACGAAAAACTTGCTGCCGCTAAACACAGAATCATTAATTTACGCATGGTTATCACCCTGTCACTCGTTTTGTGTAGTTACTGTGACAGTGCAGACTGCGTACCAGAATTTAAAAATCAATTAATTTCAACAACTTGAGATTATCAAAGCGAAATTTAGACTACAATTCAACCAGTACATTCTTCCGAGATGTTGCAAATAAGCAACATAGTTCGAGTATTTTTACAGGCGTGACTTGTGCAAATAGCATCTGTGTCTTATTTTTTAGTGAGCAAATATAAATAAAGTACGATTATGTTGTTGAAATACCGGTTATTACACTTGCTGCTTGGCAGTGTGTTTCTTTTCTCGGCCTCTCAGGCCAATGAGCTTCCCATAGAAATTTCCGGGTTTGGTAAAGTTGTCGGAGGCTATCTCGACGACCCAGACCTGGCTTATCAGGGCTACGAAGACGAACTCAGTTTTGACAGTCAAAGCCTGGCGGCTATTCAGGTTGATTGGCAGGTGATGCCAAAGTTAAGTCTCACAACACAGCTTCTGGCTCATAGCAACAAGAATCGGGAGTCCGGCGTAGAGTGGCTGTACCTTACCTACGAAGTCGACGATCAATGGCAAATCCGACTAGGAAAACAACGCACACCGTTTTTTCGGTACTCGGATGTGTTAAATGTTGGTTTTGCATACCATTGGGTGACGCCCCCCCAACAGTTGTACAACGGCGTGCTGTTTCCAACCTATGACGGGCTGAATGTAAAATACCGTTTCGGCACACAAGATGTTCAGGCTTCTCTTGAGGGTTACTGGGGCGAATTTAACGACGAGTACAATATTGCAAACCTCACGATCCAACCTGACATTAAAAACTTTCATGGATTAATCGGTAACGTAAGATGGCAAAACCTAAGCGCTCAACTGGGTTTTCACTCCGGCGACATTGACTTAGTGCTCGAAGATTTAAATGGATTAGCGGACATCCTGCAACAAGCTGGCTATCAGGCTTCGGCGGATTCGTTGTCGACCAACGGCAATGTCGAGGTACTGTTCGCCGGGATCGCCTATCACGACATCGACTATTTTGTTGAAGCCGAAGTCATCAAGCTAATCGGGGAACCCATTGTCTTCCCGACCTCATCCAGTGCCTATGTCTCTGCCGGCTTATACTTACCGCCTTTTACCATTCATACAACGCTTGCGACTTCACACGCCTCTTATCCGCCCAGGGTGAACGAAATCCCTTTGGGTTTAGCGCCACAAGTAGACCAGCTAGCGTTTGCCTACAACCAGGTGTATGCATCTCTTGCGAAAGACTCGCTGGACAGTATCGGCATAGGGGCAAGGTATGATTTGTCTGCGCACTTTGCTTTTAAAGCCGACATCATCCGACTTCGGGGAAAACAAGGTCAGCGCAGCTTTTTTGATAACCCGGACAACAGTAACAGACCCGCTGCAACCTTGTATCAGTTTTCTTTAGAGTGGGTATTCTGATGCGATTACTTCGATACCTCACTGTCATTTTAATTTTGTTACCTGGGTGGGTTGTTGCCCAGCAGGAAGAACATATCGTGGTCATTACTAAGGTCGATACGCCTTTGGACGAAGTCAATAAAACGATGCTTCGCAATTTATACATGGGAAATATTGGTCTTGGCGATATCACCCCTATCGCCCTGTCTCCAGGCGAACTGGCGCGCTCTATCTTTAATGTCAGGGTGGTCGGTTTGACAGAGTCACGCATTCAAGCCTACTGGGCGCAGATGCGCTTTAGTGGCCGTAAACAACGCCCGGTGGAAGCCGTCAATCCTCAGGAAGCGATTCTTATGGTCGAATCAACGGCGAATACCGTGGCTTACGTTCCCGCGGGTACACCGTTACCCGACAGCGTGAAGGTGATATTTGAATCCAAGCCTATTCCGTAATAGCCGGATTCTGTTAGCGCAAAATACAACAGACACGAACGTGTCTGTTGTCACTTATTCCAAAGACTATACTTCTATGTTAACAATCATTTGAAATCAGAATATTTCTCTGTAACAGGCCGATTTACTGTTAAAGCACGATATAGCTCAGGCCTGCTGACATTAAATATCAATGCGATAATTAGTGAAGTCGTGAGGAATATCCTGATGATTGTCTTTTAGTTCATGTAATGGCACGGGTTTGCTGAATAAATATCCCTGCACCGTATCGCAGCCCTGCGCTCGCAGATAATCCCACTGACTTTCGGTCTCGACACCTTCCGCACAAATTTTCAGGCTAAGACGCTTAGCCAGGTCGATAATAGATACAGTCACCAGACGACATCGTTCAGAGGTTTCAATTTGGGTGACAAATTGGCGATCAATTTTCAGTGTATCGATGGTAATTTGTGTGAGGTAACTCAGCGATGAATAACCCGTCCCAAAATCGTCAAGTGCTATCTTACACCCCAGATTATGCAGACGCTTAAACAGTTTTTCGCTGGAGTCAAAGTTGTCCAGATAAGCCGACTCGGTAACTTCAAACTCAATGTTTCTGGGGTTTACGTTGTATTCCTGGAATGCAGAGTAAATCCAATCAAACAAATCGCTATGACGCAGATCGTGAACAGACAAGTTAATAGCCACTCTCACCCGGCTCGAGAACCGATCTGTGATTTGATGGAGCTCTTCACAAGCCCGACGAATAACCCACTGCGTAATCGCGGTAATTTTACCGGACTGCTCTGCAACCAGAATAAACTCGCCGGGCATGATATTGCCCATTTCAGGGTGATGCCAACGTATCAAGGCCTCGAATCCTACCTGAATCCCATTACCATCGACTTTGGGCTGGTAGTACAAGCAGAACTGATTTTCTTCGATTGCCGTGTCGATGCTGTTTGCAATCATGATTTTGCGTTTGTGTGACTCTGACATTTCCGGACTGAAAATGGTGTACACCCCTCGTCCTCTGGCTTTAGAACGGTACATTGCCAGGTCAGCATTGCTCACCAGCTGACTGAGTTCATAGCCCGCCTCTTTCGCTTTTGCCACACCAATACTTACACCTAGTTTTAGCGATAGCCCGTTAAGTTTGAAAGGCTCAGTAAACGCAGACAACACCCGTTCGGAGACCGTGATCATATTTAATTCAGTCGCATCCCGGTCAGGAATAATCAGAAACTCGTCGCCACCCAGTCTTGCCAGAATGTCGCCATCGCGGAGAATGGTTTTAACCCGCTCAGCCACTTCAATCAAAATCAGATCGCCAGTTTCATGGCCCAGGGAGTCATTAATGCCTTTAAATCCATCCAAATCGAAAAACATCAGAATCAAATCGTCATTGGCACGTCTGGCCCGGGCCAATTCAATTTTAATAGTATCCATAACAAACTGACGGTTCGGTAACCCTGTTAAGCTGTCAAAATTGGCTAACCGGGTCATGGTGACCTGCTGTTCCATTAAGGTTTTAGTCTGCTGCTGATTAATATTCAGCTCTTCCTCAATGGTTTCCATTAATCGGTTGATATGCTGGCCCAACCGGCGAATTTCGGCAGTTCCTCTCACCGTATGCCGGGAAGTGTAGTCTTTGTGCTCTGTTACCGATTGCGTAAAACGAGTTACCGCATCAAGCGGTCTGAAAGCTTGTCTGAGTAAGGCGAACGATAACAGAATAGTAGACGACAATAACAAAAGGGCCCAGGGCATAGTCCTGAAAACCAAAGACCGTCGGCTCTCAGACAGACTTTTATTCAAGTCCACCACGATCAATAAATAGCCCACCGGGAATGCCTGCTCACCTATTCGCTCCAGGCTGTAAAGCTTACCGTCAGAAATACTTATCCCCATCGTCATATCTGATGGTTTATAGGATGCAGGCAGCATAGCCTCGTCGACTCGCCGACCTTGCAGACCGACATAAAACTCTACCAGTTGGTGGTCATTGTCAAAAATAGTCGCGTTGATCACATTCCGGTATGGCTCTAACCGCAGCAAAACTACGTTCAGAGAAAATGTATCCCGCGGGCTTTGCTCCATGAAAGGCACTAGGTCGTTAGCCATGTTGCGGGTAAGTGCAAACAGATTGTTTTGCTGGGACTCTAAGAACAATTGCTCATGTTCAGACACAGTCAACCACAACACACTGGCAGATGAAGACATCACCACTACGCTGAGGATCACAACCATCGCCGTGCGAATACTGCTAAACATGTGCCCTAACCAACCTGTCCTTACTATCCCACAGACTGCGCGGCTAGCTTAGCCTGTATGTACTGGCTGTGAGGTATATAGAGTAAATCTGCGATTTTACGAATAACGTGTTCCTCCAACGGCGCGAGTGTTTTGTCGGCGTAAGCTACGTGCCAAAGTCCCTGAATCACCTTGTGTTTGGCACTGGCATCCAAACTTTGGTTTAGCACCTGGGTAAACTGAACCAAATCGACAGCGTCTTCAGAACGCGCACTGCCACTCGCTAAGACCATTTCTGTTTCTTTAGCGGTCAACGAAAACGTATTCTGTAGCATATCGCTTAATGCCTCTAGCTCTCGTTGATCGATATCATCATCGGCTTTAATAACTTCGTATAACAACGCTGCCGCTGCTATTTCAACGTGATGCGGATGCAAAGGCTCTGACGCCTCTCCCTGGAACATCGCGAGAATTGTTCTCAACATGTAAAACTCCGGGTATGTGCGCACTTAGCGCGTGTAAAGTGTAGACAAGAAATTGAAATCCGTGCTTTTTTCGTAGCGAAAAAGTCACCAGATACTGTATAGACTTTTATACTTAGGCGTTAGTTTCAAACCCTACTGTTAATTTACCGTCATCAAAACGCCATTGTCGCCACAGTACAACGACCACTGTCCGTCACTTGAACCGACTCGCAGATTGCCTGAACTAGCTGAAGACCTCTGCCAAACGTATCTTCATCATCGCTTGGTGCTATTTGTGATACATCATAACCGGCGCCAGAATCCGATACTTTGATAGTCAGTAGGCGCAGATCGGGATCACAATGCATTGAGACAGACACTTCACCCTGTTCCAGCGCTTCTATTCTGGCACTGCGCTCTGCATAGTAGGTTTCAAATGCATTCGGATCTTTCTTCAATGACGAATTTAACTGCAGCACGCCGTGATCGATGGCGTTATTCACTAGTTCAGTTACCACCGTGTAAAGTTCTGATCGGGCAGACTCCAATCCTTCAACGTGTCCGAGCCTTTGAATAAACGTATCTACCACATTCTGTGATTGCAGGTGCGCTTTGCCGAGCGTAAATTTCAATTCAAATGGCAGCAACGCGGTATGCGTGCGCGCAACATGATTATCAAACATAAAGGGTTCACAGCGAAATAATACAATGGTCATATCATCCTTCGCTGGCTGTCCCATGCGATATGCCTTTGCAAGCTCTACAAACTGCCTTGCAGAGTTTATTCCGCCCTCTGAAAACCATTGCTCTACGCCCTCTTCCCCCAACAGGCCCTGTTCCGGGTGCAGTGTCTCCATCAATCCGTCGGTATACACCAACAGCATGTCGTCTTCATTGGCTTCAACAATATCGACGTCATGCTCAAATTCTTTTTCACTGAGAACACCTAACGGCATGTGTCGGGAGTCTAAACGGTGTTGTATTTTGCCCATTGCATCGCGCAAAACAATGCGCGGTAGCCCGCCATTCCATATGCTAAACCGGGTACCCGATGAATCGATTTCGATAATGGCTGCAACACAAAACATATCCGCGGGTAGAAACGACAAGAGAATGCGGTTCAGCCTGATAGCAATTTCAGACACCGACAATCCCTTTTCCGTCATTCTGACAAAAGCCTGAGAAACCGGAATTGCGCCTATAGCAGACGCAAGACCGTGCCCGGTAAAATCTCCGACAAACAGATACACTCCACCGGAAGGGCTTTTCTCACATAATAAGACATCGCCGTTAAACTGTGTTTCCGGTTGAATGTAATAATTAAAATAGTCATTGAGGGTGTCACTGGAGTCCAGTGCATTGGCAAAGATGTGCTCCACAATCCTATGGTTTCTCTCGACGTCCTGTTGCACTAGCCTGAGAGAGTGGTTTTTTTCTGCCAGCTCCAGTCCCATTCGTCGCGAACGCTCGTGGGCTTTAATTTTGGCCGTCAGGATCAGTCGATCGAAAGGCTTCGATACAAAATCATCGCCGCCTGCAGCCAGACACGCTACCAGGCTTTCCTGATCATCAAGGGCAGTAATGAACAAAATTGGTAAATAACAATCGGGAGACAAAGCCTTTAGCTTAGGCGCGACGTCCAGGCCGCTCATGCCCGGCATAACAACATCGAGTAACACAAGGTCCGGTGGATATTGTTCCGCCAGAGCAAGTGCCTTCTCACCATCTTCAGCTTCAACACAATGCACATAGCCTGTGTCATTTAACATTTGGACGAGCATCGCCCGGTTAATAACTTCATCGTCAACAATTAAAATGCGAAACATGTTGCGCTGTCAGGAAATAGTGAATTTTTTGTTGAAGCGAGAAATTTCTAAAATCCTTGCCACGGCTGCGCGGCAGTGCGTGATACTGTAAGTCAGATTTTTGTCTGCCAGTAACTTTTGCATATTCAGTAACATGCCCAGTGCCGAACTGTCCATGTACTGCGTATTGCTCAAGTCCACTTCAATGTGTTTAATTGATGCTGGCAACTCGCTGTACGCTTGTCTGAAGTCTGTGACCAGCGAGAAATCAAACTTTTCACCAATGTAAATTACCCAGCGTTCGCCTTGTACCTGTTCAGTTTTAATTGCCATTAGCGCTCCCACTCGCATTCCGCGTTTGCTACTATGCGTAAATTCGCACTTCCGTGCACCTTAATCATTGAATACCTGATAAGTGTAGTCAATTTTCAAAGAGTGACAGATTAATATGCAAGACAACAGACTCGTGTACAGTACCGACGGCGGAAAAATCAACAATGACAACAAACCCCAAGCCAGTCGTTCAGTAAATAAAGACGGTATTGCCCGAATCCACCGTGAAACCAAAGGTCGAAAAGGCAAAGGTGTGTCTATTATTACCGGCCTAGATAAAGAACCGTCTGAACTCAAAGAGCTGTGTAGTGTTCTGAAGAAGAAATGCGGCTGCGGCGGCGCAGTAAAAGAAGGGACGATTGAAGTTCAAACAGACGCACGCGACAAAATCCAACAAATACTAAAACAACAAGGTATCACATCAAAAATTGCTGGCGGCTAAGCCTTTTCGCCTTTATCTTTAGTCTATATTAACGCCAAATTATATTTGTCGCGATGCGCGGTTTGCTATGATGTAGGTAAGCAGTAGTCAGATTGGATGTTTCTGCGTGTTAAAAGCCCTTGCAGAACATCGCCTGGCGTAACGATAAAAAGAGAATACAAATGGAAAAGTTATCAATCTCCGACCTCAATATTGTGTTGGTGGAACCGTCAGATACGCAACGGAAAATTATTTCGACCTTTCTGACCAAAGAAAATGTGAAACAAATTGATAGCGCTGCCAATATTACCGAAGCCAAGCAGCTCATCGATCAGCATGGTGCTGACCTGATTATCAGCGCGATGTATTTTGAAGATGGTGCGGCAATCGAACTGCTCAAATACGTAAAAGAGCATGAATCACTGAGAACCATCCCCTTTATGCTTGTGTCCAGTGAGAACCGAACCAGTAAGCTTGAAGAGTTTAAGCAAGCTGGCGTTGCAGCAATTCTACCCAAGCCATTCGAACCTATTCATTTGCAACGCGCACTGAACGCTAGCCTGGATTTATTGAATACAGACGAACTCGAACTTGAGCTATTTGATATTCATGAAGTCCGCGTGTTGCTGGTCGACGATAGCCGCTTAGCGCGTAACCATATTCGCCGCGTTTTAGAGGGTATGGGCCTGCAGAAAATTAAGGAAGCCGAGAACGGCGCCATGGCGCTGACGTTTATCAAAGACGAGGCTTTTGATTTAGTGGTAACCGACTACAACATGCCTGAAATGGACGGGCGTGAATTGTCTGAGTTCATTCGCTTCAACCCGGAAACCGCCCACATCCCTATTATTATGGTGACGTCAGAGGCCGCAGACAGTATGCATATGGCTAACATACAACAAACAGGGGTAAATGCCCTGTGCGACAAGCCATTTGAACCAAATGAAGTACGCGCCATGCTGGCCGCATTACTGGGCGACTAATTTTTATTTGCAACCGTTGAATTTTGTCAATACGCAACGGCAAAAAACGAAGGCTATTCTGTAAAAACGGGTTGACAGATATCAGCCACCGCAATAAAGTGCACGGTATGAAATTACGAAATACTACACACACAGCGTTTTTCTTTATGTTTATCACCTTCATCTGAGGGGGGTACGCTGTGCGTGACATAAACCTCCCCTCAAGGGAGGTTTTTTTTTGCCTGAAGTGTAAGAGAGAAGCTATGTCTGCGCCTGAATTAGATAACATCCGTGAGCGAATTACCTCACTCGATACTGAATTACTCGGTCTGTTGGCAGAACGCCGCGGCTTAACCAACCAGGTTGCCGAAACCAAAATCAAGCATCACATTCCGGTACGCGATCAGGCTCGGGAAGAGCAGCTATTGATCCGCTTGATCAAAGAAGGCCAACAGCATGGTCTTGACCCACACTATGTCACTCAGATATTCCACGTCATTATTGAAGACTCGGTGTTAAATCAACAAGCGATGCTGGCGGAACGAGCGAATCCTGGCAGTGCGTTACCGTTGAACCGTGTCGCGTTTCTGGGAGACCGTGGTTCTTACAGCTACCTGGCCACACAAAAGTACTTTTCTCGTCGCCCGGGTGACTTACTGGAAATTGGCTGTCAGAGCTTTAAAGAAGTGGTGGGTAAAGTTGAAAACAACGAAGCCGACTATGCGGTTCTCCCTATCGAGAACACAACCTCTGGTAGCATTAACGAAGTTTACGACCAACTTCAGCACACTGAACTCAGCATCATTGGCGAGTTAACTCACGCTATCAAGCACAGTCTGTTGGTTGCTAAAGATACAACACTCTCCAACATTAAGACGCTGTACGCGCATCCTCAGGTATTTACCCAGTGCAGTCACTTCCTGGCGGAATTAGGCAACGTTGAAGTAAAAACCATGGACAGTACCTCATCGGCCATGCTTACAGTCAGTGAGTTAAACAGAGACGATGTCGCCGCGATTGGCAGCGAAGCGGGCGGTAACCTGTATGGCCTCATGGCAATCAAATCCAACCTGGCTAATCAGAAAGAAAACCATAGCCGTTTTATTGTAGTAGCGAAACAACCTGTCGTCGTGCCGCTGCAGGTACCAGCCAAAACCACCTTCGTCATGTCGACTGTGCAAAAGCCTGGTGCCCTAGTTGAAGCCCTGCTTATCCTCAAGCAAAACAACATTAATATGACCAAACTGGAGTCCCGCCCTATCCACGGCAATCCGTGGGAAGAGATGTTCTATATTGATGTCGAGGGGAATACGCAGGATGGTCCAATGCAGAAAGCAGTGGATGAACTGAAGAAAATCACCCGCTACGTAAAAGTGTTGGGATGTTACCCTAGTGAAGAAATCAGCCCCACCAAGGTGGCGGCAGGCAAAGCCCTGACCTCTTAATATTCAATAAAAAATGGCCACTTTTGTGGCCATTTTTGTATTTATAAAACAAGTTTAATCTTCGGGCTGTGGCTGTACAGACCTCAACATCTGGTTATCATCAGCTTTCAACAGCAATTGCTTACTGTCCACGAGACAGGTTTTAGCATAATCGCCAAACCATTCACCAATCTCATTAAACTGCTCGATAAACGCGGTTTTATCACCTTGCTCTAACAAGCTTAGCGCTTCGCCAAAGCGTTGATGAAAACGCCGCAACAGCGCGAAGTTGTCCGGATTATTGAAAATAATATCGGCGTACAAATTGGGAGATTGGGCAAACAAGCGCCCTACCATGGCCAGTTCCAGGCGGTAAATAGGAGAACTAAGCTGCGTGAGCTGCACCAAATCCGGATTTTCGCCCGCCAGGTGTGCGCCGTACACAAACGTGTTGAAGTGGCGCATGACCTGAATAAATGCCATCGCCTTGTCATGATCCTGGGCTGTCGTTTCAATTAAGTTGGCACCCCAGGTTTTCATTTGCTCAAGCAGCCAGTCATAGGTTGCTTCACCGCGCCCATGACACACCACAACCACTTGCTTTATCATGCCTGGCGCATCCGGTCCAAACATAGGGTGTAACCCTACAACCGGCCCGCTATGTGCGGCCATCATGGCATCCAGTGGCTTGTCTTTGATACTGGTAATATCGGCCAGAATACAATTCTCAGGCAGTGCTTTGAGACTGGCAATCACGTCAACCGTCAGATTGATAGGCACAGACACCAATACCAGACTGGCCTGAGCAAACAGACTCTCAGCCTGAGACCAGTCGTCTTTTTCCAATATGTCGACGTTGTAACCGCTGCGTGTAAATAACCCGACAAAAACACTGCCCAACGCACCGCCACCACCAATAACCACAATACGTTTTACGCCAGGATTAACGCAGCGATAGCGGTTGTTCTGGATATGATAAGACTCGCGCATGATTCGGCGCAGGAGATCTTCAACCAACGCAGGAGACACGCCTGCCGCTTCAGCTTGCTGCTGACGATCGGCCAGTAATGCCGCTTCGCGCGAGGGCACGTAAATCGGCATGCCGGTTTTGGCTTTAATATCGCCGACTTTGCTGGCTAATGCTGCTCGCTTGGCTAACAAATCGACGAGCTGGCTGTCCAGCTCGTCTATTCCCTGGCGTAGATCGCTCAATTGCTGAGCAAACTGTTCCGCTGTGTCTTTTGACATATAATCAGGCTACATCCGTTCGCTTATTTTGGCGTAATGGTAACACAGTAATCAGCTTATCCCGCATCTGGCCAAGCAGACTTTCTGTAGTATCCCAGTCAATACATCCATCGGTAATCGATACGCCGTATTCCAACGATTCAAACGGTACGCCGTCAGATTTCTGATTGCCCGCCTTTAAGTGACTTTCCAGCATAACGCCGATAATTGACTGATTGCCTTCCAAAATCTGATTTACCACATTTTGTGCAACCAGAGGCTGACGACGGTAATCTTTATTCGAGTTGGCATGACTACAATCGACAACCAGACCTGCTGTCAATTTGGCATTGTTCATCCACTCTTCGCATTCAGACACACACACGGAATCGTAGTTAGGCTGCTTACCACCACGTAAGATGATATGCCCATCAGGGTTACCCTGTGTCTCAATAATGCTTACCTGGCCTTGCTTGTTGATGCCCATAAAGCGATGCGAAGACGCCGCTGATTTAAGCGCATTAATAGCAATATCCAGACTGCCGTCAGTGCCGTTCTTGAACCCTACCGGCATCGAGAGACCACTGGCCATTTCACGGTGCGTTTGTGACTCAGAGGTACGTGCACCAATCGCGCTCCAGCTGAACAACTCTGCCAGGTACTGCGGACTGATAGGGTCCAACGCTTCAGTTGCGACAGGCAGTTCCAGCTCGGCCAGCCAAATCAGCAGTTCACGTGCCTTGCGAAGACCCGTTTCAATGTCGAAGGTGTCATTAATATGCGGGTCGTTGATCAGGCCTTTCCAGCCTGTCGTTGTACGGGGTTTTTCAAAATAGACGCGCATTACGATGTACAAGGTGTCCTTGTAGCACTCGTGCAGTTCTTTTAAACGCAGCGCATAGTCTTTTGCCGCTTCAATATCATGGATAGAACACGGGCCGCAAATAACCAGCATACGGTGGTCACGGCGATGAATAATGTCCGCAATTGTCTGGCGGGAATCGTGAATTACCGACAGCGCACGGTCTGAAACAGGTAATTCCTGAGCCAGTGCCTCAGGCGTGATCAGAATATTTTCTGCACTCACGTGAATGTTGTTAATAGTGTCCTTAATCATGTGTCGCTCTTGGTCTTGGGAAATAAAAAAACGTCAGGCCTGTTGCTATGGGTGATAACTCCGTCCACACAACGTCCATTAAGTAAAGCAGATACAGGCAATAAATACAGGCGTATAGTTATATTTACATCAAAAAATTTCAACCTGATGAAATAGCGTTGACTTTTTATCAATAATTGATATGCAAAGCAAGTAAAAACTCCATATCTGAAGTACTTTGCCATATTTACCGTTTGAAACTTGCTTAACCACGCCTTAACTTCTATATCGTCACAATCGGTCGCTGATCTGCATATACTTGCTAACAAAGAGCATAACGTATTGCGACGAAACAAGTTTTATTGCGGTGAACGGTAGTGCCATGATGTTACAAAAATGTTGTACTGGCACGATAATAACAATCCACCGGTCTGATGCCGGTGCGCCCGGATAACGTACGTAGGGACACATGATTACACTGAAAGATATCCGCAAGTGCTTTTCCAATGGTGAAGAGCAAATCGTTGCGCTCAATGACGTCTCTTTGACTATCCAGCAAAACGAGTTCGTTGCCTTTATGGGCAGTTCCGGTTCCGGGAAGTCCACGTTAATGAATATTCTTGGCTGTCTGGATACGCCGGACGGCGGACACTACACATTGAACGACGATCGTGTAGACAGCCTGAGTGACGAGGCCTTATCGCGTATTCGAAACCGTCACATCGGCTTTATTTTTCAAACGTTTCATTTATTACCCAAATTAGACGCTATCGGTAACGTTAAACTCCCTCTCCGCTATTCAGACATTAGTGACGAAGAAGCCCACGAACGGGCCGTTGCACTGTTAACGAAAGTGGGACTGGGGCATCGCCTGACTCACCGCCCTTTTGAGATGTCAGGCGGGCAACGTCAACGCGTAGCGATAGCCCGTGCATTGGTCAACCACCCTACGATGGTATTGGCCGATGAACCTACAGGTAACCTAGACAGTAAAACTTCTGAAGACATTATGAATCTGCTTACTGAACTGCATCAGCAGGGGCAAACCATCGTAATGGTCACCCACGAAGAAAATATTGCGGAGTATGCTCAGCGGGTGGTTACCATGAAGGACGGCAGCATTTTAAACGAGCGGAGCAAACCATGATTAAACGTTTGATATTCGCGGCATCAATGCTTTGTGTTACACATGCAGGCAATGCCGACTCGCCCCCGCTTATTCTCACAGGAAAGCTGTCTTCATCCAACGTGCAAACGGTCACTGCACCGCGTACTGACCGCTGGCAAATTCAGCTTCAATGGATGATTGAAGAAGGCAGTGTGGTCTCGCCTGGCGATGTCATTGCGGTATTCGATTCAGGAAGCGTCGATACGCAACTGGAACAAAATGAAGATAACCTGGCCACCCAGCAGCTTTCTTTAAAGACCGAAAAAATGACCCTCGATCAAGCCGTGCGAGATGCCGAAGCGGCGCTGAATATTGCAGATCTTGAAGTAGATAAAGCACGCATCGAAGCCAGTATTCAAACCAATGACATCAGTGACTACGACAAGGGCCAGTACAAACTCGCACTGGAACGTGCATTGGTAGAACAATTCAAAGCACAACAGGCATTGCAACAAAAGCAATCTGAGCGCACCACGTCGCTGGAAAAAGCCCAAATTGAAATAACCAAACTGGAAGAAACCATTGAGTATCAACGCTACTTACTTACCCGATTGCAGGTCAAAGCCAGTATTAGCGGTGTAGTCAGTCACATGTACCACCCTTGGAACAATGAAAAAATTACCGCAGGAACCACGCTAAGAGCGGCAATGAAGGTACTGGAAGTACAAGACACCAGTGGCTTTAATATTGATGCCTGGGTGCACGAAATAGACGCCGACCGTATTCAGGTTGGACAGCAGGCATCCATTACACTGGATGCTTACCCTCAAACCCAATTCAGTGCGAAGGTAGCAACCATTGTGTCCCAGCCAGAGAAGAAATCCGGCTGGGGTGACAGTGCTTATTATCAGTTGCAGTTGGCCTTTTCGGCATTACCACAGCAAAAGCTGTTGCCGGGAATGAGCGTTAGAGTGGTTTTCCCCAGTGAGGAGATTGCGCAT
>NZ_CFIDRX010000026.1:24064-32091 GCF_984433645.1 Marisediminitalea sp. | reverse complement strand
TGTTTGGTGAGTCAGAATGGGCAGAGCAAGCCAAACAATGGCTGCCGGCTAAAAATACCGATACGCCCTTACTTATCAGCAGTCAGTCTGTGACTCGCGACAACTACGGTAGCGATGTCGACAAACTGCTGGCTCAGCGCCGCGCAGCCTTCGACCGCTACCGCCAGGCCAAAGGCCAGGCACATATTGAAACCCGGCCCAACAGACTGCGCTCCCCCTGGTTGTGGCTGGCAGTGGTACTGGTGTTTCTGTCCAGCTTTGTTGCGTTACTTGGCTGGCAATACGGCGCAACGTTAAGCACGTTGTTTAACCCTATTGAACAAACCACACAATCCGGCGCTGAGGAAGTGCATGCCAACAACACTGAAGACAGTACGCCCACGCAAACAATCAGTGTGCCTAAACAAACTAACACGGTGATTGAAGAGCCGGTGAAGCAGCCCTCTGAGAATGCCCGCGTGGTAACCAGCTTTACTGACGCACTAAAAACTATACCAGAGCCGGAAGTGCGCACTTCTGAGTCAGTAGAAGCCACTCAGCAGCCAATAGCGGTACCTACTGCAAGTTCTGTTGAAACGACTGTCACTGAAACAGCAACCGAACAGCCTGCTATAGCTGGAGGAACTGAAGCTGAGTCCGCAGATAACGTTGGGCAAGCAAGCGAGAGTCCGGTAGCTGCTAGTGAACTGAATTCCGAGCAACCCGCTGTTGCAACAGCGACAGTCGACACAACCGCACTTATGACCGAGGCTGACCCCGCCGCCTACTACATTCAAATTGCAGGCATGAAAGACCTGCCGCTTGCTAAAGACTTCCTGCGGGACCACAACCTTACTGACAAGGTTACCATGTACAAAACTGCACGTTACGGCGGCGATTGGTACGTTCTGCTGTGGCATACAAGTGCAGCCACCCTTCTTGATGCCAGAGCAATGGTATCGTCTTTGCCGCCGTTCCCAGGCAAAGACGCTGTTTTTGTAAAATCCGGCCGTCAAATCCAAGGCGAACTGAACCCGGCACGCTAATATTTTACCGATTCTGGAAATTGCTGGTTGTCGGGATCCGCTGTGGTCGCTACAATCAGGGTTTCTCTGGGTTGAACATGTTTTACAGCTTCATTTTCTGAATGTGCGCTGTCATGGCTATGCTTTCCACGAAGACAAATAACCAATAAATCGTCAGTGAGTAGTTACCAACATAATGGCAGTCAATAAAAACCGGGCATTCCTCAAGTGGGCAGGAGGCAAATACAGCCTGGTAGAAAAGATAAACGCGCAATTGCCAGTTGCGAACAAACTCATTGAACCCTTCGTCGGTGCAGGGTCTGTTTTTCTGAATTCAGACTACCCGCATTACGTCCTCAACGATATCAATCCAGACCTGATCAGCTTGTACAATCTGTTGAAGCAGCAACCAGATGTACTCATCAACGATTTAAAAGCGTTCTTTACACCAGAGCACAATGAAGAAGCCACGTATTATGCCCTGAGGGAAGAGTTTAATCAGACCACTGACGAGCATTATCGCGCGCTGTTATTCGTCTATTTGAATCGCCATGGCTACAATGGCTTATGCCGTTATAGCCTCAGCGGACGCTTCAATGTGCCATTCGGCCGTTACAAACGCCCCTACTTCCCCGAGCGTGAAATGTATGTATTCGCGGAAAAGTCCCAACACGCGAAATTTACCTGCCTACCTTTCGAAAAAGTCTTCCAACGCGCCCGTAAAGGCAGTGTTATTTACTGTGATCCACCTTATGCACCAATAAGCAAAACCGCATTGTTTACCAGTTATGCAGCCAAGCAGTTTAGTCTTGCATGCCAAAACAAGCTTGCAACACTGGCAAAACGGGCTGCTTATAAAAGAGGGATCCCCGTACTCATATCGAACCACGATCTACCACTGACACGCCAGCTATACAACGGCGCCCATATCTCGACCTTAAATGTAAAACGGTCAATCAGTCAGAAGGGCCACAAACGTAAACCAGTCAGTGAACTACTGGCGTTTTTCGACGATACGCCGGTTATGCCGATTACCGACGAACACAACGCTAAGGCAGTATAAACTGCACTAACGCTATCAGAGACAAGACAAACAGAATGACAAATACAACACCAACTGTGATGTACACTTTTACGTCGGGTTGAGAGAAGTCTTTTTGGTAGTTTTTATGGCTTTGCACACCGAAGGCGCTCGCCAACACGCTTTGAATCACTTGCAGTAAACCGGGTTTACTGGCCATTGCGACTATTCGCTGTCCGTGCCTTTCTGGCGCGACAATAATTCCAGCAAATCGAGATAATGAAAGCGATAAGACGTAGAACGACCGGTTAACCAGCTCGACCAGCTTACCTCTTCGGCATGCTGCTGTGCGTTCGCACAAGGGGGCTGACAGTCATTTGAGGCTATTTCGCGGCTATCCGTTGCCAAATGAAATGTTCCTACCAGCAAGCCAACAGTTAACACTGTGCCAGATGCCCGCCATTTTAGGTTTCTGTTAAACATTCACTTATCTACCCAGTAGATTCCATTGGTTTAATTATAACCAGTTCGAACCGTCTGGCAACGAAAATTTCCGCCTAAAGTACAAAGGCCACGCATTTCTGCATGGCCCCGTACGCACAACAAATAATTTTTAAGCGACTATCGCTTACAGCTCGAAGTCTACACCGTAAGAAACAGTGAACTTCACGCTGTCGTTGTCTAACGCGTCCGGACCAGCGTCGTCCAGGTCAGTACCACTGATCATGAAGCCGAAACCGTCTTTAGACAGCGTCAGTGCGTAATCCATGTAGTCACCAGGTACGCCGTTGAATGACTCAGAAAAGTCGCCCTGGTGAGAACCAAGGTGAACACCAACTTCAGTGCCGCTTTCCAGTGCGTAAGCATAGTCAAGTGACAGGTAAGTCGTTGAACCAAAACCGAAGTCTTGATTTGGGCCTTCATCTGGTTCTGCGTTCGCCAGAACGTATAAAGTCGCGCTGAAGTTACCGTAACCTACTGTACCGTAGATTTCGCCGAAATCGTAACCGGCTTCAGTGTCGTAGTTGTAGTACAGGTAACCAACATCATATGAAATGTCGCCAGCTTCGCCCGCGTAACCGAAGTAGATGTCGTGCTCGTAAGAGTAAACATCGTCTGCACCATACTTAACGTTAGATGCCCAAGTACCCGCGTAGAAACCGCTGTCGCTTGCGTAGTCGATACCACCTTGTACAGCTGCTTCGTTCATGGTTTGAGTCAGACCACGCCAGATGTAGTTGTTGGTAACGCTAACGTTAGCAGATACGCTGTCAGCAAGGGCAGCAGTAGAAGTCAGGCAAGAGCCAACAACAGCTAAAGTTACCAAAGTTTTATTAAATTTCATGTGTGTTCTCCGTAAATTAACTTTGCATAAGTGTTTTAAAATCACTTTCTGTCTATTGTTCTTGTTATTGTGCTCACGACATACGCAAACTTGATGCCCAATTAATAATCTTCGTCAAAATCAAAGAAAAAACACATAAACATATGATTTTATTTATATTTTATTTAGAGCATTTTTTAACCAGAAGATTTCGTACGCGCACTCGCACAAGCCCGTCGCACCATATAAGTGCACACTCACCAATAAAGGGCGGTATTTTGCCTTTTGCCTGCTCACAGAATCCGGTAAAATTTAATCAATAAAAGCGTTATCAAAAAACGTGTTAAAAAGACGTACTCTGCAAATCCATAAAGCCAGTTGCTGGCTTGACTAACCCGAAGGTAAGGTATGAAAGATTTTCTGATAGCCCCGTCCATTCTGTCCGCCGACTTTGCCCGGCTAGGCGAGGATGTTGAGAAGGTACTGACGGCCGGTGCCGATGTCGTTCATTTTGATGTCATGGATAACCACTATGTGCCTAACCTGACTTTCGGACCTATGATCTGTAAGGCTCTGCGTGACTACGGCATTACGGCCCCTATTGATGTGCACCTGATGGTTTCACCGGTAGACGACCTTATTGAGCAGTTTGCAGACGCCGGTGCCAGCATGATCAGTTTTCACCCCGAGGCAAGTCAGCACGTTGACCGCAGTCTGCAGTTGATTATTGATAAGGGCTGCCAGCCCGGCCTGGTATTTAACCCGGCGACATCGCTCTCTCACCTTGATTACGTCATGGATAAGCTGCATCACATACTATTGATGTCGGTTAACCCCGGCTTCGGCGGTCAGTCTTTTATTCCAAATACGCTGGACAAGCTGCGTGAAGTAAAACAAAGAATAGAAGAATCAGGCCGAAATATACGTTTGGAAGTTGACGGCGGGGTGAAAGTCGATAATATCGCAGCCATTGCTGACGCAGGCGCAGACATGTTTGTTGCCGGCTCAGCTATTTTTAACCAGCCTGATTACGCCACCGTGATTCAGCAAATGCGCAACGAACTCGCTTCAGTTGGCGCCCGGTAATAACAGTAGGTATAAATTCATGAGTGTAAAACCAATCGTACTAAGCGGCTGTCAGCCGTCCGGTCAATTAACCCTTGGCAACTATATGGGTGCACTGAAGCAATGGGTGAGCATGCAGGACGACCACGACTGTTTGTACATGTTGGTAGACTTACACGCCATCACTGTTCGTCAGGAGCCTGAAAAACTGAAGCAGGCCTGCCTTGATGGTCTGGCTTTATACCTTGCCTGTGGCATTGACCCGCAAAAAAGCACGCTGTTCGTACAGTCTCACGTACCTGAGCACGCGCAACTGGCGTGGGTATTGAACTGTTACACGCAAATGGGCGAGCTTAACCGCATGACCCAGTTTAAAGACAAGTCTGCAAAGAATGCCTCTAACATCAACGTAGGTTTGTACAGCTACCCGGTACTGCAAGCAGCAGATATCTTACTGTACCAGGCAGACAAGGTGCCGGTTGGTGAAGACCAAAAGCAGCATCTTGAACTTACCCGCGATGTAGCAACGCGCTTTAACAATATCTATGGCGATACCTTCCGCCTGCCCGATCCGTACATTCCGGAATTTGGTGCGCGCATCATGAGCTTGCAAGAGCCTGACAAAAAAATGTCGAAGTCTGACAACAACCCGAAAAACTACATCGGGCTGCTGGAAGAGCCGAAGAAACTGGCGAAGAAGATCAAGAGTGCCGTCACCGATTCAGACGAGCAGGCGCGTATTTATTACAACCCAGCAGAAAAAGCCGGCGTCAGCAACCTGCTGACCTTGCTCTCACTGGCGACGGGGAAATCGGTTGAATCACTGGTCCCGGATTACGAAGACAAAATGTACGGTCACCTGAAAGGCGACGTAGCCGATGCCGTGGTAGCATTACTTGAGCCCATTCAACAACGCTACCACCAGCTTCGCGAAGATCAGGCGTACCTGAATGAAGTCATGCGTGAAGGTGCGGCCAAGGCACAGGCAAAAGCCAGCAAAACTCTGGCTGCGACCTATGACGCCTTAGGGTTTATTGCCAAACCTTAATTGGGTAGCGGGTACCACTTGTTATTGCTCATCGACAACTATGATTCGTTCAGCCACAACCTGGCGCGTTACTTTGTTGAGTTAGGTTGTGAGCTGAAAGTCGTCAGAAATGACGAGGTCAGTCTGGCAGACATCGCTGCCATGCCGTTACAAGGCATCGTGATTTCGCCGGGGCCTTGCACGCCTGATGACGCCGGAATCAGTCTGGCAGCGATCAAGCACTTTGCTGGCACCTTACCCATTCTTGGCGTATGCCTGGGACATCAGGCTATAGGTCAGGTATTTGGTGCCAGAGTCTGCGGTGCCCACCATATTCGTCATGGAAAGCTTTCACCGGTTCTACATAACGGAAGCCCTCTGTTCGATAATATCCCTGAACGCTTTACCGTAACTCGCTATCACTCATTGGTTTTATCGCCAGAACAGTTACCTGACTGCCTGCAGGCAATTGCCTGGAGTCAGGATGGCGACGAGCCAGAGATCATGGCGGTAGCGCATCGCACTTTACCCATTTGGGGCCTGCAGTATCATCCGGAATCTTTGTTAACCGAGTATGGCCATCAGGTACTGGCTAACTTTTTAACCTTAGCCGGTATTTCAGCGCCTTATACGCCGCGGCTTTCAACGGAACAAGCGTAAACACATTCGCTCTGAATTCGCGCAACAACACTACGGCGTGTTTTTTAGCACTATTTCCGAGCTGGGGTTAATTAAGTTGCAGCGTATTGGGAATCGGCCGATACTACTTTTATATCACGCTATTTTTATCGATCTGCAGTACAAACGGAGTCACTACATCGCTTATGGCTGAGCAATTACTAACGCCCCCCTCCATTGCCGAACGTTTTGATTATTGGCTGATTGCGCCTGAGCGCGTCAGCGTCATGATTGGCAAACGTGCGCCGGGCGAAGTAAGTTATGAGGAATCTGAACAGAGTTTTACCCGTCGCCAACTGCTTAAAGTCGAAAAAACCGCGATTCGCGACAAGCTGCAAACCGCCAAAGTCCGCGCAGAATATCTGGCTCAAATTAACCAGCAACTGCATACGCTGGTTAAGAAAAAGCTAACACAAGCTATCAGTGACACGCCCGCGATCCTAGACAAACAACTAAACTGGCAAGACGAGTCAACAGATCTTATCGACCTGCTCACCACACCATCAGCAACCATTTCAAAAGTGGAGGCTGTTGCGGCAGGCATGCCCTGGCTGTATGACGAACTGCTGAAGTTAGTTAATGCCCCACAAAATCGTCGGCGCGATGCGCGGGGCATGGTGATTGTGGTCGACACGCTGAAGACCGCGTTGAGTTTTATGGGCATCGACAACGTAAAACTGGTACTACCGGCTTTGATGTTCCGTCAGTCAATCCCCTTGATTACCGATCCTTTTCCGCAAGTAAAGCACAAGACCATGGAATACGCGGTAACCTGTGCCAGAACCGCTGAAGCCATTGCACCTCAATTTAAAGCCCAGCCCTACCCGGCTTACCTGCTTGCCCTGCTGAGTCAGTTAGGCCGCAGTGTGATCCTAAAACTCTATTTTAAACTGTTCGAACAAGTGCATTTTGATTTTCTGCAACACGCGCAGAAAGCCAAATTGCGCGATTTGCACAGTGCACTTACGCAGTTATTGCCAGACCCAGCGCAGTGTATTCAGTTGATTAACCAGCACGGCGATAAACTGTCTCTGCACCTGTTTGAACAAATGGTATTCAAGCGGGTGGACTTGCACACCCCCATGCAACAGTTCCTGCAAGAGCCGGATGATGAGGATGCCTTGCCGTTAACCCGCACACTTCAACAAAGCCGGTATTACGCCAAATTCAGAATGCTCAGTGACGCTAAATTATTCCTGGAAGACGAAGCCCCGGTATTTCGTTCTGGCAGTGCGATATCCGCAGACACTTTAACTGCATTGCAAAAACAAACCCTGTCACAACTTCCCGTTGTTGCCGAACTTTAAAACAGCTGAATCCAGACGCGTAATTACCTGTTCATCGCGCGGAATTGCGCCATGTTCTGAGCTGAAAACGTAAAAAAGCGTGTTTTTTTCGCTTTCATAATCATTCAGCCGTAAACCCTGGTGTACATCTACACGCGTTCAGCCCGCTCGCGTGGCGCAAGATACAAACTCTCTATTGTTTATTTTTCCGTCTATTCACTTCTATGGATAGTTATTCACTAATTATGCAAGTTAAGCCACACCCCTTGATTTTACTGTGTTTACAGCCAATGAATTGACGAGACAAAGGCGCGTTATGCTGGCATACTGAAGCGCTTTGAAACACATTATTCCACTGTATTTCGTTGCTCATTTGAGGCAACGAGCAAACAGTAAATCGACAGTTAGAGGTGAAGAGATGAATGTAACCCGGAGTTTATTTGATGAAGTCATGGTGCCGAACTACAACCCTGCCAGTATGGTACCGGTTCGCGGTGTGGGTTCGCGAGTCTGGGATCAGGACGGCAACGAATTCATCGACTTTGCCGGTGGTATTGCTGTAAACGCACTGGGTCACTGTCACCCTGAGTTGGTAAAAGCCCTTACCGAGCAAGGTAACAAG
>NZ_CFIDRX010000026.1:0-23964 GCF_984433645.1 Marisediminitalea sp. | reverse complement strand
TGTGCTTACAACGACCTGGCTGCTTTTGAAGCGCTGATTTCGGACAATACCTGTGCGGTAATGATGGAACCTCTGCAGGGTGAAGGCGGTATTATTTCGCCTGATCCGGCCTTCGTAAAAGGCGTTCGCGAGCTGTGCGACAAGCACAATGCGCTGTTGATTTTCGATGAAGTGCAATCGGGTGTAGGCCGAACTGGTCACCTTTATGCGTACATGGGTCTGGACGTAACGCCAGATATTCTGACCACTGCAAAATCGCTGGGCGGTGGCTTCCCTGTAGGCGCAATGCTAACCACAACTGACATCGCTGCACACTTCAAACCCGGTACGCATGGCAGCACTTACGGTGGTAACCCACTGGCGTGTGCCGTGGCAGAACGCACGTTCGATATCATTAACGATCCGGCGGTCCTGGAAGGCGTTAAGCGCAAAGAGCAGCTTTTCCGTGACACCCTGGCAACCATCAACGATAAGCACAAAGTGTTTAGCGAAATCCGTGGTAAAGGCATGCTGTTAGGATGTGCGTTAACCGAAGACTTCGCCGGCCAGTCACGCGCGTTCCTGGATGCGTCAACACAGCAACAACTGATGTGTCTGGTTGCAGGTGCTAACGTAGTGCGTTTCGCACCGTCGCTGATCATTCCTGACGAAGATATTGCGGAAGGTTTGGTACGCTTCGAAAAAGCCGTAGCCAGCGTCGTGGCAGCGAAGTAGCTATAAGAGAGCTAACCATGTACATCATTCGCCCAATACAACAAAGCGATTACGCAGCGCTGTATGCAATAGCTGAGGAATCTGGCATTGGCTTTACGTCTTTGCCAGTGAACGAGGAACTGTTGCAGCGTAAAATTAACAGATCCACCGACTCTTTCGGCAGTGAGGTTACCGCGCCAGGCAGTGAATCGTATCTGTTTGTAATGGAAGACGCGACAACCGGTGATGTGGTAGGGACAACCGGTATCGAAGCGGCAGTGGGTACGGACGACGCGTTCTATCATTATCACGTAGGCAAAGTCGTCCACGCTTCACGCGAACTGAATATACACAACACGGTGGAAATCCTGACGTTTTGTAACGACTACACCGGTGTAAGCGAGATTTGTACGTTGTTCTTGCGGGAAAGTGCCCGCAAGGGCCTTAACGGCCGCTTTTTGTCTAAAGTCCGTTTTCTGTTTATGCAGGAACACCAGGCACGCTTCGCCGAAACCGTAATAGCCGAAATGCGTGGCGTGAGTGATGAAAATGGTCGTTCGCCGTTCTGGGAATGGCTGGAAGCCCATTTCTTTTCAATGGACTTCCCCACCGCCGATTACCTGACCGGGATCGGCAACAAGGTGTTCATTGCTGAGTTGATGCCCAAGTATCCCATTTACGTCAACCTGTTAAGTCAGGAAGCACAAAACGTGATTGGTAAGGTGCACAAGAAAACCGAACCAGCGTTGCGCTTGTTACAGGAAGAAGGTTTTAGTTGTCGCGGCTACGTAGACATTTTTGATGGCGGCCCTACTGTTGAGGCAAACCTCAGTAATATTCGTACCGCACAGCGCAGTAAACGCGCTGCGGCACACATTGACGACCAGTCAGCCGCACAAGATGGCGAGTTGTGCTACATCATCAACACCTCGGTGAAAGATTTCCGCGCCGTCATGGCTGATGTCCGTTACGACAATCAAACCGACACAGCAGTGATCTCACATAAGGCAGCGGCAGCGCTTGCCATAGAAGAAGGTGATGCCATTCGCTTTGCTTCGGTAACACCCCGAGATTAAATCAATTACAAGCATCAGGACAGAATTATGCCAACCACACATTTTATAAATGGACAGTGGATTGAAGGCCAAGGTGCCTCTATCGCGTCAACTGATCCAGCGAAAAACCACGTATTCTGGCAAGGCAATGCAGCCTCTGCTGAGCAGGTAAATGACGCGGTAAATGCCGCCAGAACAGCATTGCCAGCCTGGTCTGCGCTGACAGTTGAAGCACGCCTGGCCGTCATCAAACAGTACGGTGAATTACTGGCGGCTAACAAACCAGAACTGGCTGCATTAATTGCGCAGGAGACCGGTAAGCCGTTATGGGAAACCGCTACCGAAGTCGCCGCCATGATCGGTAAAATCGGGATTTCAGAAAAAGCGTATTTTGAGCGCACCGGTACCGTTGAAAATGCCATGCCGGTAGGCAAAGCGTTTATTCGTCATAAACCCCATGGTGTGGTTGCGGTATTTGGCCCTTACAACTTCCCGGGTCACTTACCTAATGGTCACATTGTGCCAGCACTGATTGCAGGCAACACTATTGTGTTCAAGCCCAGCGATTTAACACCAGCCGTTGCAGAGGCGATGGTGAAGCTATGGGAACAGGCCGGGTTACCTAAAGGCGTGCTGAACCTGGTTCAGGGCGAAGTGGAAACTGGCAAGGCGTTGGCCAGCCACCCACAGTTAGACGGCCTGTTTTTCACCGGTAGCTCACGCACAGGTAAAATCCTGCACGAACAATTCGCAGGTCACCCGGGCAAAATTCTGGCCCTGGAAATGGGCGGTAATAACCCGTTAATCGTTACCGATGTTGCCGACACCAAAGCAGCCGTGCACGACATTATTCAGTCAGCCTTTGTTACGTCAGGCCAGCGCTGCACTTGCGCGCGCCGTCTGTTTATACCGGCAAATGCACAGGGTGATGCGTTAATGGCCGCGTTAGTTGACGCGACTAAAGCCATTCAGGTAGGACATTACGACGCTGAAGAGCAGCCTTTCATGGGCGCCATGGTCAGCGCTGCTGCAGCTAAAGGTATGGTTGCTGCCCAGCAGGAATTACTCGACCTGGGCGCCAAAGCGTTACTGACACTAACGCACACCGACGAAAATACCGGCTTTGTTACCCCGGGTATTCTGGACGTTACAGACATCGTTGAAGACATGCCGGATGAGGAACACTTTGGCCCGCTGCTCAAAGTAATTCGTTATACCGACTTCGACACCGCCATTGCGCAGGCTAACAACACGCGTTTCGGCTTGTCTGCAGGTTTACTGAGCGACTCTGAGGCTGACTACCAGCACTTTTTCCAGCATATTCGTGCAGGCATTGTTAACTGGAACCGTCCTATTACCGGTGCCAGCAGTGCAGCACCGTTTGGTGGCATAGGCGAAAGTGGTAACCACAGAGCCAGCGCGTATTACGCGGCTGACTACTGTGCTTACCCGGTGGCTTCAGTTGAACTGGATAAAGTAGCCCTACCTGGTACGTTAAGCCCCGGCTTAACGCTGTAACAGACTATAAGGAACGACAGAATACTATGCACAACAATATCAGTACCCTGTTTGCCAATATGTGGCAGGATTATGTGCAAATCACCCCAAGCGCCAAGCGTATTCACGAACTACTGGCGGGTGAAGAGAACAGCCCTGAAATCGTTAATGATCATGTCGCGTTCCGTACGTTTAATCTGGAAAAAACCAATCTGGATAAGCTGGCGGCGCACTTCTTAGCATTGGGTTACGAAGAGAAGGGCCAGTACAACTTCAAGGCTAAAAAGCTGGATGCGAAACACTTCGAGCACCCGGACACAACCAAGCCGAAGGTGTTCATAAGCCAACTGCGCGTAGAAGAGCTGTCGGAAGGTGCTCAGAAGATCATTCAGGGTCTGGTAGAGCAGATGTCCGAAGAAGTCGTAACGGCAGACAACTTCCTGTACTCAGGACGTCAATGGCAGTTGTCGAGCGAGGAGTATCAGGCACTTATCAGTGAGTCTGAATACGCCGGGTGGCTTGCAGCCTGGGGGTTCCGTGCGAATCACTTTACCGTGAGTGTGAACCACCTGAACAACAGCGACAGCCTCGAACAGGTCAATACCCTGTTGAAAGAAGCTGGCTTTGTGTTGAACACCGTTGGTGGGGAGATCAAAGGCGGCGAGTCGGTCTTCCTGGCTCAATCTTCAACGATGGCCGATAAAATTGAACTGGCGTTCAGTGATGCGTCGTTAACAATCCCCAGCTGTTTCTACGAATTTGCCCAGCGTTACACTATGCCTGACGGTGAGTTGTATCAGGGGTTTGTTGAAGCGTCAGCAGATAAGATTTTCGAAAGCACCAACGCCAAGTAAATCCTGCACAGAGTCAGCATAGTGACACTTTGGGTGTCATTATGCTGCGCTTTCTTTATCGACCTGCCCCTCAGTCTTCCAGCGTAATTGAACTGTGTACGTGCTTGTAGATGAACTGGTCGTAAGGAATGGGCTTTTCAAACAGGAATCCCTGATAGGCCGAAATGCCCATATCTTCCATGAGCGGGATGTAAGCCAGGTTATCCACCCCTTCCACCAGCACTTTGTACTGCAGACTGTTAAGCATTTTTACTAACCCTGACAGCAGTGATAGCGCTTTAGTTGAGCAATGAATATCTTTTGCCAGAGAACGGTCGATCTTAATAACGTCAAACTGGAAGGTACGCAGATAGCTCAACGACGAGAATCCGCTGCCGAAATCATCTAAAGACAGCACAAACCCGGCATTACGCAGTTCGGTTAATGCGCGTAGTGCACTCGACTCGTCCTGAATAAAAATAGACTCGGTGATCTCTATTTCTATCATTTGTGGCGCAACAACATGCTCATCGCAAATCGACAAGGCAATGCCGGCAAATCCTGGCTCGAGCAACTGATTAGCACTGATATTCACCGACATGGGCACACTCAGCCCTTCCGCTTCCATCATAGCAATGTACTCACAAGCCGACTCCAGCGCCATCAGCCCGATTTCACCGTCAAGCCCATGTGCTTCTGCCAGAGGAATAAACGTTCCGGGACTCACCATGCCATGCAGTGGCGAGAACCAGCGACATAAGAGTTCTGCCCCAATCAGTTTGCCCGTCGAACTGAATTTACCCTGTAAGTAAAAATCCAACGAGCGAGTGCGAATAGCGCGGTGTAAGTCGGTGAGCAAGGTCACCTGCTCTTTCATACTTTCAATAAGGCCATGGCGGTAGACAAACACCTGTCCTTTACCGAGGGTTTTAGCCTGATACATCGCTGCGTCGGCGTTTTGAATCAAGGCTTCAACACAATTTCCGTGTGCCGGGAAATAGGCAACCCCGATACTTGCAGACAACCGAACGTCATTGCCACTAACGCCGAAGCTCAGCGCTTCCAACGCCTCAATTAACGCCTGGCTTTGATCTACGCATTGTTGCTCATCCTCTCCGGGGATCGCTATCAGGAATTCATCGCCGCCCCAACGGGTAATTTCGGCATCACCGGTGTATACCTCTTTTAATGTATTAGCGACGGCAACCAGACAATTGTCTCCGGAGTCGTGCCCCGCCAAATCATTAACGGTTTTAAACCCATCCAGATCGATAAATGCCAGTGCAAACGGTTCTTCGCGTTCTGTCATTGCTTTCAGGGCTGCATTCAGGCCCAGCCTGTTTTTCAACCCTGTCAGGTCGTCATGGGTAGCTAGCTCGCGCAGGCGCTCTTCGTTTTGTTTGCGCTCACTAATGTCTCTGATAGTAGCTATCAGGTAAGTCGAGCCTTGCTGCCTTGATTCGAACATGGCTAGCGACAGTTCGACCGGAATAGTAGTACCAGAGACGCTGATCAGGTGGGTATCGAACTGCAACTGCCCCAATTTGGGCAACTGTTGGAGTTTATCTTTAGCACCTTGTAAAAATGCAGTGAGGGGTTGGTGCTCGCATTCATGCTTGGCATTAAGCTGGGCAAGCGACAGAAATGCTTCATTTGACTCAGTAATGGTAAAGTCGTCAGACAACACCAGCATCGGCTCGCGCGAACTGGAGAACGCCGACGCCATGAGCTGGAAAGACTGTTCTGCTTTTTGCTGACGTGTGATGTCCTTGCTGGTACCTACAATATACACAGCGGTGCCGTTATCGTCCCGCCGCAATACTCTGCCACGAGAGCGCATCCATTGATCGCCGCGCACGCTCTTAACCCGAAAGGTAAGCTCTATGTCGTCACAGCCACTGTGTACTGCAAGGGACCACTGAAATTGTATGGTAGGTAAGTCATCCTCATGCACTATTGCCATCAGGGCAATCGCACTGTGCCTGGACTCCTTTACCTGCTTTTTTCTCAACCCAAACGATTTCACCAGAAAAGCGTCATCCGTTGCGTGCCACTCCCAATACGACTCCTGTGTCGCCCATAAGGCAAGCTCCAGCTTTTCCTGGTTAGTCTGACTTTGTTGCAAAGCCTCAAACAACTCCCGGCTTTTTTCGGTGAGGAGTGTTTCGGCTTGCTGACGCGCCGCTTTTTCTCGCTTTAGACGGCGAGTAAGCGACGCGACATCAGGCGTAATATCGTGTTGAGAGAGGGTCACAACTACTCCATATCCACGCGAATAATGTACGTGTGTGGTTCATTGGTACTTTGGACATGGTGCGTGACGACGTTACCAAGGTGTTTTGCCGCGCCATCAATTAACCCTTCAGCCAGTTTGAACAAATCGCGCTGAGAGTGATATTCAAGCTCTATCGAATTTTGCGTACGAGACATCACCTTAAACGAGGGGAGATCTGCATCTGGGTAAAGCTTTCTGACCTGCACGTGAATATCGTTATCCAGGCTCTCCAACACATCTAAAATGGTAATTTTTCCGGTCATTACCTCGCCGTGAGCTTTCGCCAACACGCCAAATAAATATTCGCCGAACCCGTACAGAAGCTCATCCGCTGACTGACCCGTTTTGTTAACCAGTACCGCCAGAATCTTTTCCATTTCGGAAAACGGATAGTAGCCCACCGCTGTGAACGCCCCTTCGTTTTCCAGATCGGCCTCCACCAACACTTCATCGGCAAACTCGGGCGAAATTTTCTCTTCGAGCATGTCCACCAGAGTAGTAAAAACTATCCCAAGCACGTCTGTCTCCTAACTAAAACCTGTTCATTTTAAATGGCCGAACCCTATAAACAAAGTGTAGAAGAGCCAGAAAAAAGCACAAAAAAAATGCGCCTAAATAGCGCATTTTTATCAGAAAGTAGATATCTATTCCGGTATTAAACCGGGTTATTCGATCTCGATAGCGTCTACGCGTTGCAGGCCTCTTGGCAACTTATTACCCCGGCGACCCCGCTCTCCCTGATAGTGGGTTAAATCATCGGCACTGAGCGTCATGCTGCGCTTGCCTGCAGACAGTTTCACCGCTTTGCCATCGGGCACCACTGCCAGCACTTTCACATACTCTTCGTGAATTTGCGCTTTCGCAGACGGAATACTGATGATCTTATTGCCCTTACCTTTGCCCAGGCTGGGCAGGTCTCGCAACGGGAACATCAGCATTCTGCCCTCGTTGGAGATCGCAAGGCACCAGTCAGATTCGAGATTCTCCACTGTTTGCGGCGCAATGACTTTCGCCCCGGTCGGGAGGTTAATGTAGGCTTTACCGGCTTTGTTTTTGCTGACCATGTCATTGAACGTGCCCACAAAACCATAACCCGCATCTGACGCAATCAGGTATTTGCTATCGTCATTACCCATAACAACATGCGCAAATTGCTCACCTGCAACCATGCTAAAACGGCCGGTTAGTGGTTCGCCCTGGCTCCGTGCCGATGGTAATCCGTGCGCATCGCAAGAGAATGCCCGCCCGGAGGTGTCGAGGAACACCACGGGTTGGTTGCTGCGCCCCATAGCGCTGGCCAGGTAGCTGTCTCCGGCTTTATAGCTAAGTGCTTCGGCATCAATGTCATGCCCTTTCGCACAGCGCGCCCAGCCTTTTTCAGACAGTACAACAGTTACTGGTTCACTGGGTACCAGTTCTTTTTCACTCAATGCTTTGGCTTCAGAACGTTGCACTATGGGAGAGCGACGATCATCGCCATACTTTTCTGCGTCTGCCAGCAACTCTTTTTTGATCAAGGTTTTCAAACGGCGGTCAGAGCCCAGCAGTTGTTGCAGATGGTCGCGTTCAGCAGCCAGCTCTTCCTGCTCGCCCTTAATTTTCATTTCTTCGAGTTTCGCCAGGTGACGTAACTTCAACTCCAGGATCGCCTCGGCCTGTTTGTCGCTTAAACTAAAGCGACGCATTAATTCGGCTTTGGGTTCATCGTGGAAACGAATGATTTCAATCACTTCATCGATATTCAAAAAGGCGATCATCAAACCTTCAAGAATATGCAAGCGTGCCAGTACCTTATCCAAACGGTATTGCAAGCGGCGTGTGACGGTGTCTTTGCGGAATACCAGCCATTCCGACAGGATGGTACGAAGGTCTTTGACCTGAGGGCGCCCGTCCAGACCAATCATGTTCAGATTGACCCGGTAGCTCTTCTCTAAATCCGTGGTGGCGAAAAGGTGCTGCATAAGCTGTTCAACATTTACGCGGTTGGAGCGCGGCACAATAACCAGTCTGGTCGGATTTTCGTGATCGGACTCATCGCGCAGGTCACTGACCATAGGCAGCTTTTTGGCCTGCATTTGGCCAGCAATTTGCTCCAGGATTTTTGCGCCAGAGGCCTGATGCGGTAACGCAGTAATCACCACATCGCCATTTTCTTCCTGGTATACCGCGCGCATTTTTACGCTGCCACGTCCGGTCTCATACAGCTTCTGAATATCGCTTCGCGGCGTGATGATTTCAGCTTCGGTTGGAAAATCCGGGCCTTGTATGTCTTCCAGCAGTTCGTGTAATTCGGTTTTGCTGTTGTCCAGCAATCGCGCACACGCATTGGCCACTTCACGCACATTATGAGGCGGAATGTCAGTTGCCATACCAACCGCGATTCCCGTTACGCCATTTAACAATATATGAGGTAAACGAGACGGTAATACCTTGGGTTCATTCAGGGTGCCGTCAAAGTTAGGTACCCAGTCTGTTGTGCCCTGACCGAGCTCTGACAACAGTACTTCACTGAACTTAGACAGTCGCGCTTCAGTATAACGCATTGCCGCAAACGACTTCGGATCGTCCGGCGCCCCCCAGTTACCTTGTCCATCAACCAGTGGGTAACGGTAAGAAAACGGCTGAGCCATTAAGACCATAGCTTCGTAGCATGCTGAGTCACCATGAGGGTGGAACTTACCCAACACATCACCCACGGTACGCGCAGACTTCTTATATTTAGCCGTCGCGCTCAAGCCCAGGTCAGACATAGCGTAAATAATCCGTCGCTGAACCGGCTTTAAGCCATCGCCAATATTCGGCAGGGCCCGGTCCATAATGACGTACATGGAATAATTCAGGTAGGCATCTTCGGTAAACTTGCGTATTGGAAGTTGTTCTACACCGTCTTGATTAATGGTGATTTCGTCGCTCATGGGTCGTTATTATTCTCGTCGTAATGCTAACGCAGGCGCGGCTGCTTCAACGTAGGTATTCTTTGACCCATTGTGAGATAAACAAGACGTAATCGCAATAGATAGCTCGCTCAGGATTTGTGCTAATTCACTGTTTTTGCAGACAAGTGAAAGTTAGGGTTTAATAGACGTGTCTTTCTATGGCGGTATTATCAAGGATCAGAAAAGTTTATGCGTAGTTTCCCGGTTAGATGGTGGTGTTTTCTGCTTCTGTGCGCCATGGGAATGCCAGTGCAAAGTGCTGTTCATCTGTATGACGATGAGCAAATGCAGTTACTGGCCGACAACTTCTCTGTGTACCGCGAAAACCGTGAACAGTTGACCATTGGCGAAGTCCTGAAGCTGCGTCACGAGTTTATTTATCAGGCCGACAACAACCCCAATTACGGCTTCAGTGAAAACGGCCTCTGGCTGCATGCCGACATATCCAATGTGTCACACACCGATGAGTGGGTGTTTTCACTTAACTTTAGTCAGCTCGACAAAGTTGATTTTTACGTTGTGGTTGATAACCAGGTGATTGATCAGAGCCATCAGGGTAAATTTCAGCCTGAGCAACATTTTCGCATTCCGGTTTTCAACACCGCTTTACCGATAGGCGTAGAGGCGGAACTCTTCATTCGGGTTCAAAGCAGTTCCTCTGCACTCATTGCGCCTGTGTATGTAACATCGCAAACCAAACAAATCATTATTAGCCAGGTCGACAATTTACTGTGGGGCTTTTTCTACGGTGGGTTGATGATCCTGGCACTGTATAATTTCGTGCTGTTTTTAGGCTCGCGAGAATTAAGTCTGGTAGGGTATGTCACCTATATTTCGGCGGTGCTGATTTGGCAATTTGTATGGGGTGGTCACTTACACTTCTTCTTTCCCGATACCCTGTCGCCCATTTTTTCCCCTTATACTTCGCTGATATTCGTCATTATCGGGATTTGTTCCGGGATATTCTCGCTGATATTCCTGGAGACCAAAGAGAACGCGCCCTCTACCCACCCGGTGGTTATTGCCTTTTTATGGTTACAGGGCGCAATGGGGCTTGTCGCTCTACTGGGAATTCTGCCGCCGACCTGGGAGCACAACCTGATTTACGGCATTTCAATGCTGTCTATTTGTAGCTATATCGCAGCGGGTTTCGAGGCTTACATTAAAAAATATAAGCCAGCCCGGTACTTTATATTCGCCTGGAGCATTCTGGCTACCGGTGCACTCATTGGTATGCTGAGCCTGATTGGCGTCGTGCCATCCAACATGTTTACCACCTATTGTTTTCAGGTGGCGGTGTTCTGCGAAGCCGGATTATTCTCAATTGCATTGATGGAGAAAAGCCGCAGCCGTCTGGAAAACGATGTGTCTGAAGCGACAGATGAATTACGCCATAATATGGAGCTGATTGAGGAACAAAACGCGCGCCTCGATATTGCCCGCAAGGATGCCATTAAGGCCAGTAATGTTAAATCACAATTCCTGGCCAATATGAGTCACGAAATCCGCACGCCGCTCAACGCGATTCTGGGTTTCAGTAAGGAATTAACCAACCTGCCACTGCCCGCCGACAAAATGGAGCAGGTGCATATTATTAATGCGGCTGCCGACAACCTGCTGACCATCGTGAACGACGTGCTGGATTTCTCTAAAATTGAAGCCGGGAAACTCAACGTCAATAACCAACCATTCTCGCCCAATTCGCTGTTCGAAGAAATGGTAACCATGATGAGCAAGTCCGCGCACATGAAAGGGTTGGAGTTTGTGTTCGAGCTGGCGCCGTTGCCTGAAAAACTCATTGGTGATTTGTTTCGGATCCGCCAGGTACTCAACAACTTGTTGAGCAATGCGCTTAAATTCACCTCTGAAGGTTACATTAAACTCTCGGTAGATGGCTGCTCCAAACCCCACGGTATCCATGAACTGGAAATAAAGATCGAAGACACGGGGATTGGTATAAGCCGCAAGGACCGCAATAAACTGTTTAATGCGTTTTCCCAGTTGGACGATTCACTCAATCGAAGTTATCAGGGCACCGGGCTCGGGCTGGTGATTTGTCAGGAACTGGTGAAACTCATGCGCGGTTCTTTGCATTTACAGAGTATTCCGGGTCAGGGCAGCCTGTTCACAGTTACCATAAGAACGAACCAGCTTAGTCAGCGATATACACTGACAGGCAACACTGAATGGCAGGATAAGCGCGTATTGTTATTCGACCCTCACCCGGTTAGCAGACGCGCCAGCGCCAAAATGCTCACCAGCCTTGGCGCGCGGGTACACAGTGCTGAGTCTCTCGACTATTTACGCCGGGCGACAGGCAAATTTGACTACCTGTTTGCAACGTTACCCAACTACAAGCAGTCTTCCTGGGAAATGATGCTTGAAACGTTAATCGACATCCCTGCGGGCAAGCGCATTCTGTGGTTTGCAGGAGAAGAACCTCTGACCGAATATACCGCCTATATCGACGATTTTGAGGCGCAAATACGACTGCCGTTAACCCCGACTAAGCTGGACGGCATTCTGCACGGTGACCACCTGATTACACAGTCACCCTCACAGCCGAAAGCCAGCTCTTTGCCTGCCGCCCGCATTCTCGCTGTCGACGACATGGATATGAACCTGAAACTGCTGGATACCTGGCTGGCAGACTCTGCGGTTACGTTGACACTCTCCGGCAGTGGTCAGGACGCAGTAAAACAATGTCAGAACAATGCCTATGATCTCATTCTCATGGACGTACAAATGCCAGGGATCGACGGCCTACAGGCATCACGCCTGATCAGAAAAACCGAACTCAATAAAGGCACACCTATCATTGCCGTTACCGCCCATGCGTTTAAGGAGGAGCAGGAACGACTGCTGGCAGCCGGTATGGAAGACTATCTTCCAAAACCCATTGAATACGCCACCCTGATCAACCTGATAAAACGCTGGTGCCAAAGCAATGCTAACCCCACATTGGCTCTCCCCACTCTTGACTGGCAACTGGCAGTCAAACGCGCCAACCAGAATCGGGAAGTTGCCCTGGAGTTGTTGGGTGACTTTGTTAGCCACCTACCCAAAACAGTAGAAATGATCCGCACAGAATGGAACGCGCGACACTTTAAAGGCGTACAGGACGAAATACACCGTTTACATGGCGCCTGTTGCTACACCGGCGTGCCTAAACTTCAGGCCCTGGCCAATCAAATCGAAAGTAACTTAAAGCTCGGCAAGCACGCGGAGATGAGTGAACAATTGCCAGCCATTATTCTTGAGTGCGAAATCGTCGCCGCCCAAGCCAACAAGTTTATTCAGGAAAACTGCAGCGGCTAATGACGAGACTGCTGGCAATCCCGAAGTAGGTTAACAAAGGCTTCGGGTGAACGGTCAAGCTCACTGGCTGACAAAAACACATCGTAGCCCAGGCTGTTTCTCAACGCTGTCATACGGTTGGCCAATATGGCTTTGATACCCGTTACCGTTTGTCCATTGGCTAGCTGATAAGGCTTGTCTTCGAATAAGCTATTGCTGTAGCAGCCGCCCGTTGTACAGGACTTATCTTCGCTGTGCATTAATAACGGCCGCTGCTCCATTATCAGGTGCGAGGCAAGGCGAGGCGAGATGGCAGTAATAAACGCGTCGTAGTGTTTGAGTTTGATACCCACCACATCAAGTGTGGTATGATTTAACCCCTGCTGAATACGCGGGCAATCGATGCGCTGAATGTCTTCCCAGGCAATGCGCCACTGCCCGCAGCGGTGCTGATAGCTGATTTGCTCACGATCCATCGACAAACTGTGTTCCGGCTCCCGCACTTTGAACCAGCCAATAAGCAGCGTCACGATGGAGCCGCTCACCATAAAGATCCCAATCAGAAATAGCCAATCGGGTAACAACACCAGCAGTGAGGATGAAATAAGCAAAGCAATAGCGCCTATGATCAGTGTTGTGAGACCATTTCGCTTGGCCGTCGATTTAATCAGGATTGTGTCATTTGTCGAAGACATAAAAATACACCACCAGCATAATTACCGTCCAAACCACATACAAACGCATACGCATGCACACCGGGCAGTCAGTTGCCCACCAGCGTTTCCTTTTCTGCTGCGGCGCGTTTCTCTGTGATGAAGGCTGTTCAGACATAAACTTCCTTTAAACGTTTTCCAACTGAAAACGGATGAATTATTGTGCCCGGTTGATGATGACAAAAGCCATACGGTTTGGCTTGGCAATTGGGATACACATCGCTATGATCCCGCGCAAAGAATATCCGCACGTCTGCCCGCTGTTTTTGCTACAATTGCTAGTGTTTAAAGCACAGTGCCTGTAGCAGGCGATGTATGCCAGGCAGACTTGTTCCGTTCACCAACTTAGGCCATTCGCATCAACTATGTCTAGTTTCACCGGAAATCACATCCTTTCAGTTACACAGTTTAATCGTGAAGCCATCGATTTGGTATTTAATGTTGCCGAATCCATGGAACCCTATGCCAAACGGAAAAAAAGAACAACAGTTCTTGATGGCGCGATATTAGGTAATTTGTTTTTCGAGCCCAGTACCCGCACACGAGTGAGTTTTGGTACCGCCTTTAACCTGTTAGGGGGTGAAGTCCGTGAGACCACCGGCATGGCAAACTCCGCTCTGGCCAAAGGCGAATCGCTATACGATACGGCCCGGGTACTCAGCGGTTATTCCGATATCATCGCTATGCGTCACCCCGCGGCAGGGTCTGTATCAGAATTTGCGGAAGGCAGCCGGGTACCGGTAATTAACGGCGGAGACGGGGCTAACGAGCACCCTACTCAGGCACTGCTCGATTTGTTTACCATTAAACGCGAACTGCAGTACAACAACAAAACCATCGATGGACTGCACATCGCTATGATTGGTGATTTGCGCTACGGGCGGACCGTTCACTCACTGTCAAAACTGCTGTGTTTATTCAAGAACATTCGTTTTACTTTGATTTCGCCAAAAGAATTGGCCATGCCACAGAATATTCTGGATGCCATTACCGACGCGGGCCATTCGCTGCACATTACCGAACAGCTGGAAGGCAATATGGATGCGGATATCTGTTATCAGACGCGCATTCAGGAAGAGCGCTTTCCTTCGCAAGATGAAGCCAATAAATACCGTGGTAAATTCCGCCTGAATCAGAGTATTTACACTCGCCACTTCCAATCAAAAACCGTGATCATGCATCCATTACCGCGCGATTCACGTACCGAAGCCAATGAATTAGACAACGACCTCAACCTGAACCCGAATCTGGCGATTTTCCGTCAAACCGATAACGGCGTGTTAGTCCGGATGGCCTTGTTTGCCCTTACCCTCGGGGTAGAGAATCTGGTCTCTCAATACGAGCGGGATGTGGTGTGGTACACCAATAAGTAAGAGTTAGTATTTATGCAAAAATCAGAACAGTTATTTGAACGTGCGCAGAAAACCATCCCCGGCGGAGTGAATTCGCCGGTTCGCGCATTTAAAGCCGTTGGCGGTACGCCGCGCTTTATCACCAAAGCAGACGGCCCGTATATCGTCGACGCTGACGGTAAGCAGTATATCGACTATGTACAGTCATGGGGCCCAATGGTGTTGGGTCATAACAACGAAAAAATTCGCAATGCCGTGGTTGCTGCAGCACAAAATGGCCTGAGTTTCGGTGCGCCGACGGAAGCCGAAATCATTATGGCCGAAAAGGTTAAAGAACTGGTACCTTCAATGGAAATGGTACGGATGGTGAACTCGGGTACCGAAGCTACCATGTCCGCTATTCGCCTTGCCCGTGGTTACACCGGTAAAAACAAGCTGGTTAAGTTTGAAGGCTGTTACCACGGTCACGCTGACTCGTTGCTGGTAAAAGCGGGCTCGGGCGCGCTAACACTGGGTGTGCCCAGTTCACCGGGTGTGCCTGCCGATGTGGCTCAGCACACGTTAACCGTTGAATTTAACAACCTGGACAGCGTAAAAGCGATTTTCGCCGAATGCGGAGACGACATCGCCTGTATTATCGTTGAACCGGTTGCCGGAAACATGAACTGTATTCCACCGGTAGACGGGTTTCTTGAAGGCCTGCGCGCAATTTGTGACGAATACGGTGCCGTGCTGATTTTCGACGAAGTGATGACCGGCTTTCGGGTCAGCCGTGGCGGAGCCCAAGAGCGTTACGGCATTACCCCTGACCTGACCTGCTTAGGCAAAGTCATTGGCGGCGGTATGCCGGTCGGCGCGTTCGGCGGAAAACGTGATATCCTCACTCATATCGCCCCCACCGGCCCTATTTATCAGGCCGGTACACTGTCGGGCAACCCCATTGCCATGGCCGCAGGTCTGGCTGCGCTGGATCAGTTAGCAGAGCCTGGCTTGTATGACAGCATCTTCGCCAGCACACAAAAATTGGTTGAAGGCTTCCAGACTATTGCCAATGAGTTCAGCATCCCGCTTACAACAAACTCAGCCGGTAGCATGTTCGGTATTTTCTTTACCGACGTGGAAAAAGTCGTTAACTACCAGCAGGCCATTAATTGCAATCAGGCGCAATTTAAGCAGTTTTATCATGGCATGCTCGACGAGGGTGTATACTTAGCACCTGCATCTTACGAAGCGGGTTTTGTGTCGAAATTGCACGATGACGCTATCATCACGGCAACACTGGACGCTGCACGTAAGGTATTTGCGAACTTGTAATCACTTTGCGGAGTCCTGAGCACGATGATATTAGGCATAATATGTACAGGCCTGGGACTTTATGCATTCGTTGTGACGCTGCTCTTAGTGCGGCAGCGTCGCGTCACCCGCCATATCGTTAAATCCGCGTCCAGGGTAATTCCTAACCCGGCCGGGCGTATTGACGACAATGAGCAGCGCTTCCTCGAAAAAGCCGATGAAGCTATGCGCCTGACTCAGACTTTTCAGAAATTCGTTCCCAAACAGTTTGTGGCTCACTTTGCCAAACACGGCGATGACTCGCTGGAATTGGGCCGTGCAGCCGAAGACGAAGTGGCGATACTACTTTGCGATATCCGCGGTTTCAGTGGCTTGTCTGAACAGATGACCCCACAGCAGCTAATGAACTTTCTCAATTCCTATTTTTTGCGCATGAATGACCCCATTCATCAAAACGGTGGATTCATTGATAAGTTCATCGGCGATGCCATTATGGCGCTATTCGATCATCCAGGCGGAGAAGCAAGTGCCAAAGCAAAGGATGCGGTAAACGCTGCTATCGATTTGCAGAAAGCGCTCAAAATCTACAACTCTCATCGCGCCAAAGTGGGTTATGCAGGCATTGGTGTGGGTGTAGGGATTCATTTTGGCCCGGTTATTCTGGGAACAGTCGGCTCCGATGACCGCATGGACACAACGGTGATTGGCGATAGCGTAAACGTAGCATTCAGACTGGAAGGATTAGCTCCCAAGTACCACGCGGATATCGTAGTCAGTGCCCAAACCATTGCGGCTATGGGCGAAACCGCCGATGTTCGCTACCGGGTATTAGACTGGGTAAGGGTAAAAGGCCGACAGGCGCCAGTCCGGGTCTATGAAGTGCTCAACCACCTCGATGAAGACATACTACAAGACAAAATTAAGGTACAGCCCTACATCGAGCAGGGACTTGCCTGCAGAATAGCGCAGGACTTCAGTGCCGCACTGGGCCACTTCCACCAGGCACTGAACTTACTACCCGGCGATCCATTAATCAGCTATCATATCGACACATGCAAACAATTGATGCAACTCACCATTCCGGCGGACTGGGATGGTTCGGTGTCGATTTAATAAACGCAAGGAAAAGACGTTGAACATCAATTTGACCCTGGTAGGCGAAATCATCGTGCTTGCCGCCATTGCGATGGGCTTTATTGGCTACCATCTGGGCAAGCGAAAAACACACTCTCCCATGCTAACGGCCATTTCTCTGGCAGTCTCCTGCATTATTCCATTAGTCGCGCTGATTTATTTGATTGTATTAATAAACAAACCGGATTTACCCGCTACTGCGAGCAGCTAAAGCGAAAACTGTCGTCCAGTGTCAGGGGCAAAATCAATGTGCTCAAGCCCATTGTGCTGGCTTGGTCGCAGAGGGTTGCGCGTGCGTTAGCGTCGTTAAGCCAGCCGCTGTGGTACTCGGCATTAAACACCGCTTTATTATTTTCAGTAAACGGCTGCAGAGCGTTACACTCGTTGTATTCAAAGCACTGTTCGTTAACCGCGAAGTCAAAGTACGGCTCAAGTTCGATGACTTGGTCCAGGTCGTTTTTCAAACCGATGCCCAGCCCGTGACTGTGCGCAGCCATCGACAATGCCAGATTAAACGCAAGCTGATCTTCGTGAGATAAATTGAATCCGGTTTGGTTGGTATAACCATCCACGTTGTCCGGCTCTACTGCATCGCAGCCTTTTTCACTGGCCAATGCGATGCGGGTTTTCATGATGGCAAGAACACCTTGATCGCGGATATCCAGCCAACGTTCGTCTTCCCAGCCATCCAGGGTGTCGCCAAGTGCGCTGGCAGGAAACTGCGAGGCATCGTCACGCCAGGCTTCATAGGAGCCAGCCGAGAAATAGCAGATCACCCGAATACCTTTATCCTGTAATTCACTAATCTGTGCCTTGCTGACATCAAACAGATCAACGTCATACACATCAACCGTATATTGGGTGTTCAACTCACCACTTAATTGCCATTGCCAGGTTGTGCCTGACGAAGGAGCATACCAGTCACCGTTAACCGGTGTGGGAAGAGGGAACGGCGATGAGGACTGCGGGACTTCCTGACTGTTACCCCCGCATCCACTGAGCAATGTAAGCACAACAACACAAAGCAAACTGCGATAGGGTAACAACACGCTACAGTCCTCAAGGCCTGAAAATAGAAAAAGCCGGACGGGAAGTGGACACCCGTCCGGCCTGGTCACCAATTATCCATGCAGAGTAGTGCGAAGTGCCTGAATCCGCTTTTCAAGCGGGGGGTGACTCATAAACAATTCTGACATCGCCGGCTTGTTGGCAATACCAAAGGCCATCATAGTGCCTTCTAGCTGGCTTTCGCGATTAGACTTCAGTCGCTCAAGCGCCGCTACCATTTTATGGCTGCCAACCAGTTTGGCTGAGCCAGCATCGGCTCGGTATTCACGTTGACGTGAGAACCAAAACACAATGATGCTCGCCAACACACCGAATATCATCTCAAGAATAAACACGGTGATCATATAGGCAAATCCCCCCATGGATTCCCCTTCTTCATCATTCCCGCGCATCACGTTGCTAATGAGGCCTGCAACAACCCGCGCAAGGAAGATAACAAAGGTATTCACCACACCCTGTACCAGGGCCAGTGTGACCATGTCGCCATTGGCTACGTGAGACACCTCGTGCGCCAACACGGCCTCGGCTTCATCCTGCGTCATGCCTTGTAGCAACCCTGTACTGACGGCGACCAGCGCATTGTTCTTACTCGCACCGGTTGCAAACGCATTGATTTCCGGTGAGTCGTAAATTGCCACTTCCGGCATACCAATACCGGCTTTTTCAGACTGGCGGCGCACCGTATCCAATAACCAACGCTCTGTTGCGTTGCGGGGTTCTGTGATCACCACAGCGCCGGTTGAACGCTTCGCCATCCATTTCGAAATCGCCAGTGAAATAAATGAGCCGCCAAATCCAAAAATGGCAGCAAACACCAATAACCCACCCATGCTCTGGCTGTTGATACCCAGAACGCTGAAAACAACGCTCATAACAACGCCCAGCACCAGCACCACAGCCAGGTTGGTGATAAGGAACAGCACTATACGTTTCATAAAATCCTCGACTAAAAAAAGAAACCTGTTTCTGAGATTTCCCAGACATAGAGTATATAGGGTCAATACTTATAAGTTAAAATCGAATATAACTTATAAATAATCAGGAAATACCTGATTATTTGCGGAGGGCTTTAACAAGTGTGACTACCGCGGGATGTGAGAGCTTTCGCTCTGGGGAAATGGCATACAACTGTTCGGTAACCCGATTAATAGTGCCGACTTTAATGAGGTTGTACTGTGTTTTCAGGTGTTCAGAGAGGAGTTCCGGTGCCGCAAAAGCCCCTAGTCCCTGCTGGGCGAATGCCAGCATCAACGCGCTGTCGTCAAACTCAGCGTGAATATCGGGTTGAATGTCCATTTCACTGAACCAGCCAAGCAGTTTCTGCCTGATCAGCGATTTCTTTCCCTGAAGCAGAAACCGTTTGCCAGTGAGGGATTCTGGAAAGCCGTTTGTCAGTTCGATGGCCAATTGTTTGGTAGCAAATACCGCCATTGAGGATTCAGTCACCAGGTGACTGTACGCTTTCACGTGACTGCCGGTTTGAATGGGTTGGTCAGCCAGCACCATATCCAGCTTATTCACCGCAAGCTCCCCCAACAAGCTGGTTAACTCACCTTCCCGACATACCAGTTTTACCGGCAGTTCCAGGACAGGCTTCAGCATTTCGTAAACGAGTGTTTTAGGCAACACGTCTGTTATGCCTACCGTAAAGCTCTGCCACTGGCTATGCTGCTGGGTAAGGACGGCTTTTAACTCGTCCCCCAGCTGAAATATATCGGTTGCATAACGCTGCACCAAGTGGCCCAGCTCTGTTGGCACCAGTCGACGTGATTGCCGGGTAAATAGTGGAGCGCCAATGGTATCCTCCAGTGCACTGATCTGACCGCTGATGGTCTGAGGCGTGATATGCAGCAACTCGCTGACTCTGGCAATACTGCCGTGCTCGGCCACCATATGGAAATAATACAACTGGTTAAAATTAACGGGCGTCATGCGTGCTTGTGGGTTTAATTGCCAGTACTAAAGCTTGGCTTGCTGCTTAATAAAATTAATCGAAGGCGCAAAATACGCGCCGCCGGACTCAGCACTGGTAAAATCCAGCCAACGGTCATAGTCACCATCACCGGTACCAAATATCTGGCTGTCTAACATGCGTTTAAAAGGTTGAGAGCTTGAGGAGCAGGTGACCGAAAACATTCCCTGCACCAGCATATCGCCATAGGGCATGCCTTGCTTTAATAACTCTGGGACACCGTTTTCGTGAGACGTTAAGTTCGCACGCACCGAATGCGAAGACGGGTTACATTCGACACTGGCAAGGTTATGTTCTTTTGTTGTGCCCATCACTTGCTCCTGCTGACGTTGAGACAAGCTCTGCCAGCGGCGTAGGTCATGACGAAAACGCTGCACATGCACATAACTACCGCCGACAAACTCCTCGTCAGCGCCGAGCACGGCAACGTTCATTCGCTGCATACCTCTGGGATTGTCCGGTGCATATAAATAGCCATTTAAGTCACGGCCGTCGAGGTAGCGGAACCCCTGTACGTGCTCGACTAACTCTACGTGAATACGCAGCAACTCCATGACTTCCAGACCAATGGCGTAACAAATATCCCAACGGTCGGCACGGATTTGAATAAACAGATCGGTTGGTGTACTCGGCGCAACCCGGTCTTCACACTGCATATCGGGAAAAGGGGTTAGCTCAACCGGGATGGGTCCAGGGAAGAGTTCGCTCCAGTAGTTATTGCCAACAGCAATGACACCCGACACCATGGCTTCATAGTGTTCGTTGTCGTAGTGGTCCAGTACTTCCAGCACTCTTCCCAGTTTGGCACGCACGGCCTGACTGTCCTCGTCAACCACGTTGAACAATAAATATTGTGCGTGCAGGTTTGGCTCAGCACAGATACCTTTTTGTGGTTGCGACATAAAACTCCTAATACCCTGCGGCTTGCCCGTCTTTGCGGCTTTCCGATGCACCAAAATATACTTGTTTATCGGCATCATACAGAATGGCTTGATAGCCACCGTATATTCCCAGCTTATCAGACAACTGATGCCCCCGCTCGTATAACGTACGACGCACTTCTGTTGCAAAACCGGTTTCCATACTCAATTCGCCACCGTCTTTCATCAGTGCTCCGGTCGGGCTGCTCGACCCCACGTGAATAAAGCGCGGTGCATCGCCGGCTTCCTGCAGGTTCATGCCGAAATCGATCAGGTTCACCACAATTTGCGCATGCATCTGTGGCTGTGTTGCACCGCCCATCACCCCAAAACTTAGCCAGGGTTTGTTATTGCGCGTCACCATAGCGGGAATGATCGTGTGGAAGGGGCGTTTCTTAGGTTCGTAAGTATTGAAGTGATTCGGGGCCAGCGTAAACAACTCACCGCGATTTTGTAAAATGAAACCGAGCTCTGGTGGCGTCATACCTGAACCCATTCCCCGGTAGTTGCTTTGTATAAGTGACACCATATTGCCGTCTTTGTCGGCAACGGTAAGGTAAATGGTGTCCCCTTCAACCACACCTGCATCGTAGCGTTTAGCTGCTTTATCAGGGTTGATCAGAGCACGGCGCTTTTGTGCATAGTCTTTTGAAATTAATGCGCTGACAGGGATATCGTTAAACGCTGGGTCAGCGTAATACTTGGCGCGGTCTTCAAAGGCCAGTTTTTTCGCCTCCACAAAAGTATGGATATAGTCCGCCGACCCAAAGCCCATGCCTTCAATATCGTATTGTTCAAGTATGTTCAGGATCTGTAACGCCGCAATACCCTGGCCATTTGGCGGTAACTCCCAGACATCGTAGCCCCGATAGTTGGTGGATACCGGCTCAACCCATTCAGAAGTATGGGCTGCGAGATCTTCGTAACTTAAAAAGCCGCCCTGCTCTTTCATGTATGCACCGATTACGCGGGCGATGTCGCCTTTATAAAAGGCATCACGGCCGCCGGTAGCAATTTTTTCATAGGTTGCTGCCAGTGATGGGTTTTTGAAGATTTGTCCGGTAGTGGGCGCTTTACCGTTAGGCATGAAAATATCAGCAAAACCTTCATATTTACCAATGCGGTCGACATTCATTTGCCAGTAATAGGCCACAACCTCGCTAACCGGATGCCCTCTGCGGGCATATTCAATTGCGGGCGACAAGAGACTGGTCATCGGCAGTCGACCAAACTTTTCGTGCAGGCTGAACCAACCGTCAACCGCACCGGGCACAGATACCGGCAATGGCCCGAAAGACGGAATGGTGGTTAACCCTTGTTCGGTGAAGTATTCGGCCTTTAACGCCGCAGGCGAGCGACCTGAAGCATTCAGGCCATACAGTTGCTTTGTTTCGGCATCCCACACGATGGCAAATAGATCGCCTCCGATACCACAGCCCGTGGGCTCTACCAGACCTAGCATGGCATTCGCCGCAATAGCAGCATCAACCGCACTGCCACCTTGTTTTAGAATATCGAGTGCAACTTGGGTGGCAAGTGGCTGACTGGTCGCCGCCATTCCCTGTTGGGCAATCACTTCAGAGCGGCTGGCAAACGGCGCGCCTGTTACACGATCGTAAGCGTGGGTGACAAAGGAAAACGTAAGTAATATCAACAGCCGGCTAATTATTTTCATCGTCGTTATAAGCGTTGGCTAAATAACCAAAGCATACCTGCTATTTCGCACTTAGAGAAGGCCACATACATAAGAAAAAACCCCGCAAATGCGGGGTTAGAGTTGAAGTGATTTAGGCTTATTAATATTGTTTTAGGTGCCCAATCTTAAATTGCTCAGTGTGCTATTAGCGACCGCTTGTGAAGTCTGGGTATGCTTCCAGACCACATTCGCTGATATCCACACCTTCGAACTCTTCTTCTTCGCTAACACGTACACCGATGATAGCTTTGATGATTAACCATGCTACCAGGCTGGTTACGAATACCCATACGAAGATAGTCAGAGCACCAATCAGCTGACCGCTCATAGAAGAACCGTCGTTTGTGAAAGGAACCAGGATAAGACCTAACAGACCTACAACACCGTGAACAGAGATAGCACCTACTGGATCATCAATTTTCAGTTTGTCCAGAGTCACAATGCTGAATACTACCAGTACGCCACCTAGTGCACCGAACAGAGTTGCAGTAAGAGGAGTAGGCGTAGAAGGCTCAGCAGTAATAGCTACCAGACCAGCCAGTGCACCGTTCAGTGCCATAGTCAGGTCAGCTTTACCGAACATGATGCGGGCAACAATCAGTGCAGCAATACAGCCACCAGCAGCTGCTGCGTTAGTGTTCATGAATACAACCGCAACTGCGTTTGCACTTTCTACAGTAGCAGTAGCCAGTACTGAACCACCGTTGAAGCCGAACCAACCCATCCACAGGATGAATGTACCTAAGGTAGCAAGAGGCAGGTTTGCGCCAGGGATAGCGTTAACTTTACCGTCAGCAGTGTATTTACCTTTACGAGCACCCAGTACCAGTACACCCGCTAGTGCTGCAGCAGCACCTGCCATGTGAACGATACCTGAGCCGGCGAAGTCAGAGAAACCTAAGTCACCCAGAGTATACATACCGAATACAGATACGCCGCCCCAAGTCCATGCACCTTCCATTGGGTAGATGAAACCAGTCATTACCACTGAGAAAGTCAGGAAAGCCCAAAGTTTCATACGCTCAGCAACCGCACCAGACACGATAGACATAGCAGTCGCTACGAATACTACCTGGAAGAAGAAGTCTGCTGAAGGCGCGTAAGTGGCTGGATCTTCAGCTACATCAGTAGCACCGTCACTAACGATACCGCTCAGGAACAGGCTCCAGTCGTCGCCGCCATACATGATGCCGTAACCGCAAATCATGTACATAGTACAAGCAATCGCAA
>NZ_CFIDRX010000025.1:0-32237 GCF_984433645.1 Marisediminitalea sp. | reverse complement strand
CATCGCCGGTATTACTCCAAATGCCATTGTTGAGCACCGCAGACACCGCTGCGGGGCGTTCATCACTAGTCACCAACAACAGTGGGCCACTTGGCGTTAATTCAACGTCTACTCCACCCCAATTTTCATCAAACCCCGACACAGACGCAATTTTAGGTAAGCGCTGCACGGCGTCTAGATCATCAGCCCCAACACCATAGATAAGCGCAAGTTGTTTTGAACGCTCAGCAAACCAAATGCCATGCGCACTGGCCTGCGCGGATATCAGCGCGGCGAGCGCCATTACGGTAATCTTCTTCAACATACTTGTTCCCTATATATTATTTTCGTGGTTTAACTGATTAACGCCTTTCCGTTTTTTCATTCATCACGATTAAAGCGGATACGGCAAAACCCGACCTGGTATTCCTTAGTCTTTCACACCCTCCTGATCAGCAAATTTCATTCTTAATGCGATTAAAAGCACATTCTGCCGAAAATATTGGCCTGCCATTGCTTCATGCGTCGCATGTCGAGGCCGAATTAAGCCTGGCGTTTTTTTAAATAGGGGAGAAGAAGCACATACAATGCGCCAGTACAGCTCACACGTGATAAAGCACTGGCAGCTATAGAGAATAAGCTACAGAAAGTCAGCTTGTGGAAGGAGCGTCGACCGCTAACGCAAATACGATTTAAGCAGCTTGCTCAGCGCGTCAATTTCTTCATTGCGCTGTGTTTCGGTAAGTTCAGGATCGCCCAGGTGGGCACGAATGTGATCATCCAGAATGGTCGTCATCAGGCCGTTCACTGCGCCTTTAATGGCAGTCACCTGTTGCAAAATAGCCAGGCACTCGGTGTCTTCGGTCAGCGACTTTTCCACAGCATTCAGCTGCCCGCGAATTTTCTTGACCCGGGTGAGCAACGCCTGCTGGTTATTTTTGATGTGTGCCATGGTTTTCACATATCACAATGGTATACTGGGGTACAGTATAACAGTCGCTATCACACACCGAAAGGGTAATGCAGCGCTATGACTTCTCATCACCACACACACCATCATGAACATGACAATTGCAACAGCACGTCGACTGGCGATTGGCGTCATGCCCATAACTATTATGTAGACACCCAGGCTGCCGAGAAAAAGATAAACCTGGTGTTTTTGCTGACCACGGTCACCATGGTCGTGGAAATTGTGGCGGGTACCTGGTTTGGTTCGATGGCCTTGCTGGCCGATGGGTGGCACATGTTTACCCACTCCGCTGCGTTTGCCGTGTCGATGTTTGTGTACTGGTATTCACGTAAACACCGCAACAGCAGTGCCTTCACCTTTGGTACCGGTAAAGTAAACGCGTTGGGCGGCTTTGCCAGCGCAGTCGCCCTAGGTACGGTTGCACTGATGATGCTAATTGAGTCTACAGAACGATTGTTCTTACCTGAATTAATTAGTTTTAATGAAGCAATTATCGTAGCAATTATTGGCTTTGTGGTGAACGTAGCCTCCGTATTTCTGCTGCATGACGACCACCATCATCACGGTCATTCTCACGGTCACAGTCATGGACACGCACATGAAAACAATGACCATCATCACGACCACAACCTGAAAGCCGCGTATTTTCATGTGCTAGCTGACACACTCACCTCATTGCTGGCCATAGCGGCGCTTATTCTGGGTAAATATTACGGCTGGTTATGGGCAGATGCGCTCATGGGGATTGTAGGCGCAGTGGTAATCGGAAAATGGGCCTGGCATCTGATTTCAGACAGCAGCGGTATGTTGCTCGACAAGTCGTTACACACCGAAAAGCTGGAAGTGATTGCCGATCATATTGAAAAAACCGGCGACACCAAAGTCACCGATTTTCACTGCTGGCAGCTATCAGGAAAACATGTGGCGGGCGTATTAACGGTAGCCACGACCACTGATAGCGACGCCGAGAGCTACCGGGCCGTAGTGTCTGGTCATCTGGACATTGACCATCTCACCGTTGAGGTTAACCGGGTAGATACCCTGTAGCGAGGTTCTCGTTACAGGGCCATGTCCTTGTGACATAGAATGCGCTTACCTTCTGGCAGCTTGTGCTCGGGTGGCGGCAGGCTGTCGCATTGCCCCTGAATACTCACCGAACAGCGATTGCGGAACCGGCACAGCGCATCGTTTTGCGCAATACGTACCGTGGCCTGCTCATGACCGTCAGGTTTGGTATCCAGCCATAAAGGGTCCAGTGTTGGCACGCTGCTAACCAGCAGTTCAGTATACGGGTGATACGGCCCGGCTCTGAACGCTTTGCCGCTGGCGTGCTCCACCTTTTTGCCTTTGTACAACACCACCACTTCATCACACAGGCTTTTCACCGTGGAAATGTCATGGCTAATAAACACAATGGCAATATTGAGCTTTTGTTGAAGCTCTTTGAGCAGGTCCAGAATCGCGGCAGCCACCACGGTATCCAGCGCCGATGTTACCTCGTCACACAAGATTACCGTCGGCTCAGCCGCCAGGGCACGGGCCAGGTTAATCCGTTGTTTTTGCCCACCCGACAGCGCACCACATTTTCGATGGGCCAAATCAGCGGGCAATTTCACCAACTCTAATAACTCTGCTACGCGTTCTGCGCGCGCCCGGCCAGTCAAACCATGAAAAAAGGTTAACGGTCTACCCAGAATATCACCAACTTTATGCGCGGGATTTAGCGCGGTATCGGCGTTTTGAAACACCATTTGAATGTGCTGACACTCAGCTTTACTGCGTTCATCAATGGCAGGTTTGAGCTCTTTGCCGTTCAGCAGCATATAGCCTTTTGCGGCAGGCAGCAGGCCTGCAATTACGCGAGCGAACGTTGACTTACCTGACCCCGATTCACCGATGATCCCAACGGTTTGCCCCTGCCTGACTTTTAACGAAATATCTGACAGCACCGGAATCTCTACCGAGCCATCACGTAGGATCTTTCCGTAACCCGCTTCAATGTTGGCCACTTCCAGTACGGTATCGTGCTTAGGGTTATCCTGAAACGCATCACTGTCCTGAACCGCACTCAGTAGCTGGCGGGTGTATGTGTGCTCGGCGTGATTCAGAATTTGGCTGGTCACATTGTTTTCCATGACCTTGCCATGCTGTAGCACCAGAATGCGATCTGCCATTTGCGCAACCACCGCCAGATCATGAGATACGTACACTGCGGTGGTGTTATAAGCTTTCACGGCCGCTTTAAATGCTTTAAGCACTTCCACCTGAGTGGTGACGTCCAGCGCAGTGGTAGGCTCATCAAAGATCACCAGTTCTGGCTCACAAATCAGCGCCATTGCTGCCATTAAGCGCTGAAGCTGTCCACCAGACACTTCGTGAGGATAACGGGCACCAATAGTGTCCGGCTCCGGCAATGCCAGTTGCTTAAACAAATCGACAGCTTTTACTTTCGCCTGTTCGCGGTTCAACACGCCATGCATCAAGGCACTTTCTATAACCTGATCCATAATACGGCGCGAGGGATTAAACGCAGCTGCCGCACTTTGCGCAACATACGCCACCTTGCGACCACGGAGATCTGCCAGTTGCTTTTCATTGAGTGCAAGCATGTTGTCATTGCCCACATTCACCGCACCGCTGCTCAAGCGGCAACCCGGCCGGGCATAACCCAATAACGATAACGCAATGGTGGTTTTACCGGAACCAGACTCGCCAATCAGCGCCAGTACTTCACCTCGCTTCAGCGTAAAGCTCACATCGTGAACAATGGTTTTAGGCGACTCAATCGGGCCAACGTCTACGCATAACTGATTCACTTCTACGTGGTTCGTCATTATTTACTCCCCGCTGAATAGGTCGCGCCGCCGCGCAGGCTGTCGATTAGCAAATTCACAGCAATGGTAATAGTGGCGATAGCAATGGCAGGTATAATTACCGCAGGCGCGCCTTCAGCCAGACCCGAGATATTTTCGCGCACCAGCGAACCCAAATCAGCCTGAGGCGGCTGCACACCCAAACCAAGAAAGCTCAGGCTACTTAACAGCAACACCACAAACACAAAGCGCAAGCCAAAGTCAGCCAACATAGGGTGCACAATATTCGGCAGGATTTCTTTTACCGCCAGATAAGCGCGGCTTTCACCGCGTGTGCGCGCCACTGTAACAAAGTCCATGTTAGCCACATTCACCGCCAGCGAACGCGCCAAACGGAACGAACCGGGCATGTAGCTAATAGCTGTAATCGTAAGCAGAATCGGTACGGACGAGCCAAACGCAGCAATCATCACCAGCGCAAAGATCTTGCTGGGAATTGAAATCAACGCATCCATAAAGCGGCTGATAGCTTCATCGGTGCGCCGATGACTCACCGCAGCAAATAGCGCAATGAAGGTGCCCGTAGCGCATGCCATTCCGGCGGCTGCAAGCGGAATAAAAATGGTAAAGCGCGCACCGTCTAACAGGCGGCTTAATACGTCACGCCCCAGGTAGTCGGTACCCAGCCAGTATTTACCGCTGAATGACTCAAACACATCATAGGCCACCAGCTCGCTGGCAGAATAGGGCGTTATAAACGGGCCTATAATGGCCAGCACGACCCAGAATACCACCAGCGACAAACCTATCTTCCCCGACACCGGTAACGCAGAGAGTTGAGACCGCATAATTAACCTCCCTTACGCAGTTTGGGGTTGGCCACAATGGCAGAAATATCGGCAATCAGGACCAAAATGAGATAGCCCACACAAAACAGCATGGCGCAGGCCTGAAGGAGTGGCATATCGCGGTTGGTTACCGCATCTACCATTAAACTTGCTACACCGGGATAGTTAAAGATCACTTCCACAATGACCACCCCGCCCAGCAGATAGGACAGACTCAAGGCAATGGCATTCACAATAGGGCCAACAGCATTGGGCAGGGCATGGCGCAATACGGCACGCGACAAAGTCGCGCCTTTCAACAGCGCCATTTCAACATAGGGCTGCGACAGTTGTTCTACCACCGCAGCACGGGTAAGACGGGCCATTTGCGCACTTAACACAATGCAAAGCGTGACAACCGGCATGGCAAAGGCCCTGAAATAGTCATAAGCCGTGGCATCGCGGGGAATATACGATAGCGACGGCAACCAGTTAAGTTCTACTGCGAAGATCAGCACCAGGATGGTGGCCAGCAGAAACTCGGGGACGGCAACCATCGACAAGGTGAAAATATTCACCGCTTTATCGATGCGGCTACCGCTGTACATGGCCGATACAATGCCCAGTACCATAGCAAATGGCACGGCGAGCACGGCGGTAAACCCGGCAAGCAGTAAAGACTTGCTCAGGCGCTCGCCAATCAGCGCATCAACCGGACGGTCATTTGCTAACGAGACGCCCGCATCACCGGTGAGCAAGCCACCCAACCATTTGGCATAGCGTACCGGTGGCGGGTCGTTTAAGCCGTAGGCCTCACGTAATTCAGCGACCGCTTCAGGCGTAGCGCTTTGACCCAACATTTCCTGTGCCGCATCGCCAGGCAACAAGTTAGCAATAAAGAACACCACTGCAGATACAATCAGCAAGGTGATCAGTGACACACCAATGCGCTGGGCAATAAGCCGGAGGATGACTTTCATGTAAATACTCCCTTGAAAATCAGGCGTCCAGCCAAACGTGTTCAGCAAAGCTGTAGCCCATGAACCCGCCAGTCGGAATGGGGTAGAAGCCTTTGATACGTTTGTCGTAACCGTCAATGATGTTTAAAAAGACCGGTATGCTCACGCCGCATTGCTCAGCAATGAGGGTTTGCATATCACCATACATTTGTTTGCGCACCTGTTCGTTACCTTCACCGCGCGCGGCCAATAACAGTTGGTCGAACTGTGGGTTTTGCCAGCCGGATTCGTTCCAGGGCGCATCAGATTTGTAAAACAAGCTGAAAAGCTCATCCAGACTGGCTCTCGGGTTAATATTGCCGAATCCTAAGGGGTGCTTCATCCAGTGATTCGACCAATAGCCATCAGCCGGTACCCGGTTTATGCCTAGCTTGAGATCAGTTTCAATACCGGCCAATTGCAACAATGCCGCCATGTCGGTCGAGCCTTCCGCTGCCGGAGACGCAAACACCGGCACGCGAGCGCCGGTCATACCTGCTTTCTTCAGATGATAGCGGGCACGATCCAAATCATAGGGGCGCTGGGGCAAATCCGCATTGTAGTAACGATGACTTGGCGGCACCGGATGGTCGTTGGCAATGGTGGCATAACCGCGGAACAGCGCGCGTTTTATCAGCGGCCGGTTCATCATATATTTGTTCGCCAGCACAAAATCAGGGTTGTTCGTGGGGTAAACGTCCTGACGCATAATGAGGTTCGTGTACAAGCCAGACTCGGTTTGCATCACATCACAATTACCAGAGCGTCGCACCCGTTTGGTCGAACGCGGGTTTAATGCCAGTGCCATCTGAATATCTCCAGACAGCAAGGCATTTACCCTGGATGATTCATCGGCAATACCCACCAATTCAATTTCATCCAGATAGGGACGACCGGGCTTAAAGAAATCTGGGTTTTTACGCGCTATGGTGCGCACACCCGGACTGAATTCTGCCAGTGTATAAGGGCCCGTACCGTTGGCAGTTCGAGTAAAGTCAGTTGTACCTTCAGCCACTACACAAAAATTTGCTGAGGCCAGAATAATGGGTAAATCAGCATTCGGTGACGCCAGTGTCAGTGACAGGCTATTTGGTCCGGTTACCTTTGCGTCAATAAACTGGGCGGCAATTGGCGCAACCCGCGACGTGGTCGCCGGGTCTTTATGGCGCATCAGGGAATACACCACATCCTGCGGTGTTAGCGACTTTCCATTGTGAAACGTCACGCCTTGGCGAAGCGTGATCTGCCAGGTTTGCTGGTCGTCAGACTCGAGTACTTCGGCTAGTGATAAATCGGCGCCCAACTCCCGGTTAAACTGGGTTAACCCACTGTACAGCATATAAATACGCATGTAGTCGGTGCTTAGTGACGCCTTGGCGGGATCCAGCGTGTCTTTAGTTGACACAGACGTACTGGCGACCCGAATACGACCACCGTATTTCGGTGTTTGCGTTTGTGCATTTTCCGGGGTTTGCGCCAGTACATGCCCCGGCACCATCAGCCCACTGGCTGCGGTGACTAAGCCTGCGGCGCCCACTGCTTTAAGCATGGCGCGGCGACTATCAGAAAATCGATATTCAGGCTTCATTTGTTCACTATCCTTTTCGCAGACACAGTTAACACGGCTTAGTGCAACAGGTCCTGCACTTTGTAATACATTCCGACAAAGGGTAAGAACCAGGGCTTGCCAAAGTGTCCCGGTACGGCGGGCCATTGGCGGGTAACCCAAGGGCAGGCAGTGTCTTTGCCTTCAATCATGTCGGCCATCACTTCACCCATATGCACCGCCATTTGCACACCGTGGCCGCTGTAGCCCATAGCGTAGAACATGCCGTTGTGCTCACCGACCTTGGGTAAACGGTCGGCGCTCATGTCTACTGTACCGCCCCAGCAATAATCGATGCGGGTACTGGCAAGCTGCGGAAACATGTCGTCCAATGCCTTGCGAAGTACTTCGCCACTTTTCAGATCTGAGCGTGGGTTAGACACCGCAAAGCGCGCTCGACCCCCGAACAACAAGCGATTGTCAGCGGTTAAACGGAAGTAGTTACCAATATTTTTACTGGTAACGTAAGAGCGCTTACCCGGGAATAAGTCGGCTACCTGCTGCTCTGACAACGGCTCGGTGGTTACTGCAAAGCTGCCTACCGGTACGATGCGACGACGGAACCAGCTAAATGGGCCCGGGCCACTGCCGCCCGTAGCGATAAGCACGGATTTGGCTTCCACCACATGCTGCGGGGTCGCTACTGTCCAACTGCCGTCAGCGCGTTTTTCTGTGCCTACTACCGGGTTATGCTGCAGTATGGTTACACCTTTTTCGACACACGCCGAAGCTAACCCATGAACCAGTTTACCTACGTGTAACTGCGCGCCGTTTGGCGTGAGCAGGCCCCCGTAGAATTGATTAGAAGCAATTTCCTGCTGAAGTGCATCGGCATCCAACAGTTTGGCATCGGGATCAACGACCTTCACCAATGCCTCATGGGTGCGTTTCAGTTTTTCGAAATGCTCAGGCTTGGCCGCCAGTTTAATTTTACCGGCGCGGCGGAAATCACAATCGATGTCATGCTGCTTCACAATCTGCTCTACCGAATCCACCGCCTGGTTGTAAAACTGATAGAACGACTGTGCTTTTTCTTCACCGTAGGTGGCAACTAAACCAGCGTAATCCTGCGCCGTACCATTGTTGCACTGACCGCCGTTGCGACCAGACGCTTCGCCGCCCACTACGCCAGCTTCGCAAATCACCACGCTGGCACCGCGCTTTGCTAATGCCAACGCTGAAGACAAGCCGGTAAAGCCACCACCAATCACGACTACATCCACGCAACCTGATGGCGGAGTATGGTCTGAGGTATCGACAGTAGACGCGGTATCTAACCAGTACGACGCACTTTTCATAACGTACCTTACAGTCCTACAACGCCCGGTAAGCCAGAAATGTCTTTGATTTCTGTGTAGCCGTAAAACGGGTTGGCGGGCTCGTGACCACGGTTTACCCACACCTTGTTTTTAATACCAATATCATGGGCTGACATCAGGTCGTAACGGAAACTGGAAGACACGTGCAGGATGTCTTCCGGGTTACAACCCAGGTTATCCAGCATGTACTCAAAGGCTTGTAAACGCGGCTTATAAGCCTGTGCTTGTTCTGCGGTGTAAACAGCGTGGAACGGCGCTTCCAGATTCGCCACGTTGTGGTGAATCTGTTCATTCATGGCGTTAGACAGAATGACCAATGGAATTTCTTTAGCCACTTTTTTCAGCGGCTCCACTACATCCGGATGCGGACCCCAGGTAGGTACAGCGTTGTATATCGCCACACTGTCTTCGTCGCGGTACTCAATGTTCCACAATTTACATAAACGGGTAACCGCATTACGTACCACTTCTGCATAAGGCTTCCAGGCGCCCAGCACTTCATCTAAGCGATAAGCAGAAAAATCTTTTACGAATTGCGGCATTTGTTCTGGTGTGATGCGATCGGCAAACAGCTTTTGCGCCATCGGGGCCATTTCAAAAAAGATCAGGGTGCCGTAGCAGTCGAAGGAAATATACTTAGGCTTAAATACACTCATTAGGGGTTCCAACTATCAGTTCTCAATTAATTCTATTACACCACGCGACGTTTTTTATTTAATGCCAAAATAATTCGCTTCAGCGCCACGTGGCAGGTGTTTTTTATTCGTCAATCAGCAGACTATGCTGTGCTGACACCGCACTTTTTTATTCTTCAAACCGGCATTACCTGCTTGCTGCAGCCGGTGCAATGTCAATCACTCTAGCCGTGTTACTTATGTTGACTGGCTTTCCCTTATCTTCCCCCATCCGCCACAGCAGATTTTGCTGAGAAGTGCCCAAAAACAATATTTCACTGCCTTTCTTGTTCCGCTATCAAACAATTCGCGCGGGTGATCGCCGCTACCATGTTGGATAGAAATCGTACATGCGCCAGTTGCGTGTGTGCATCACGCTGACAGGTATGCATCGCGCGCCTTCCTATGCCTCGCGACATACAGAAAAATTGGAAAACAATCATGCAAACGCCTGCTTTGACAGAAATGGACAGTCGCTATCTTGTTCATCCGGTATCAAATTTTCGTCAACATCAGGAAAAAGGAGTAAAGGTACTCCAGTCTGGTGATGGCCCCTGGCTTACCGCAGCAGATGGTAATACGTATCTCGACGCCTTCGCCGGACTATGGTGCGTTAATGTGGGCTATGGGCAGCAACGTATTGTAGACGCTGCCACCGCTCAAATGAATCAATTGCCTTATGCCACCGGCTACTTTGGTTTTGGTAGCGAACCGGCCATCGTTCTGGCTGAAAAACTGGTATCGATAACACCGTCTTCATTGCAGCATGTGTATTTTTCCCTCGGCGGCTCTGACGCTGTCGACGCGGCGATTCGCTACATAACGCATTATTACAATGCCATTGGCAAACCCACTAAAAAGCACATTATTGCGCTGCAACGCGGCTACCATGGCTCGTCATCTACTGGCGCGGGCATTACCGGCTTACCCGCTTTTCATGCAAACTTTGATTTGCCGCTGGCCCATCAGCACCATATTAGCTGCCCGTACCTGTATCGCAGTAACTACGACTCTGCACAAAAGCTCATTGATGCTTCGGTATCTGAGCTGGAAGCCAAAGTTGCAGAGATCGGTGCTGATAACGTTGCCGCCTTTTTCTGTGAGCCGGTCATTGGCTCGGGTGGCGTAATTGTGCCGCCAAAAGGCTGGTTAAAAGCCATAGCCGAGACCTGTAAGCGATTAGGCATTCTGTTTTTAGCAGACGAAGTCATTACTGGATTCGGACGTACAGGCACCATGTTTGCCTGCGAGCATGAAGGTGTCGAACCCGACCTGATGACGATTGCCAAAGGGTTAACGTCGGGCTACGCCCCCATGGGCGCGGTGTTAATGTCTGATGAAATTTTCAATGGCATCGCCGATGGGCCGAACAAAGCTGCCGTGGTTGGACACGGTCAGACGTATTCAGCGCATCCGGTTAGTGCTGCGGTTGCACTGGAAGTTATCAAAATATACGAAGAAGGCATGCTGGCTCACGCGCAAGCTGTTGCGCCGTATTTTGAAGCGAAGTTGCAAGCCTGCTTGTCTCATCCATTGGTGGGAGATGTGCGCAGCTTAGGCCTGTTAGGTGCCATTGAACTGGTTGCCGATAAAGCCACCAAGCGCCCTTTTCCAGCAGCGATAAAACTGCATGAAACCATTGCCGATATTGCCTGGCAACACAAACTGATTTTCCGCGCCTTTGGCGACAACATTCTGGGCTTTGCGCCGGCATTGTGTTTCACCGAGAGCGATTTCGATACCTTATTTGAACGCCTGCAACTGACGCTGGACGATGTGCTGGCACTGGATGTTGTTCAAAACGAGATGCAACAGGAGCTGTAACCCCCATGAGTCAAACCTATAACGTAGCGGTAATCGCAGGAGATGGCATTGGCAAGGAAGTCATGCCTGAAGGCCTTAAAATTGTAAAAGCGGCTGCCGACAAATTCGGACTTAACATTGAATTCCACACTTTTGAGTGGGGTGGCTGCGACTACTATGAAACCCATGGCAAAATGATGCCTGACGACTGGAAAGCTCAGGTTGCCGACATGGATGCAATCTACTTTGGTGCAGTTGGCTGGCCGGCGTCCGTACCTGATCATATTTCACTGTGGGGCTCAATTTTAACCTTCCGCCGTGAGTTCGATCAGTACATCAATATGCGTCCTGTTCGCACCTTTGAAGGCGTTAAATGTGCACTGTCTACTCCCAAAGCTGATGATATTGACTTCCTGGTCGTGCGCGAAAACACCGAGGGCGAATATTCCGCCATTGGCGGCATAATGTATGAAGGCACCGACCGCGAAGTGGTTATGCAGCAATCGGTATTTACTCGCTATGGCACCGACCGTGTGTTGCGGTATGCGTTCGAAACCGCCAAGCGTCGGGAAGCCAAAAGCCTTACCGTTGCCACCAAGAGCAACGGCATGGCAATCAGCATGCCCTGGTGGGATTCACGCGCAGAAGCGGTTTCAGAAGACTACCCGGAAATCAGCTGGGACAAACAGCATATCGATATTTTGTCGGCACGTTTTGTAATGCAGCCTGAGCGCTTCGACGTTGTCGTGGCGTCGAATTTGTTCGGTGACATTTTGTCTGATTTGGGGCCGGCCTGTACTGGTACCATTGGTTTAGCGCCTTCGGCCAACCTGAACCCTGAACGTAAATTCCCGTCTTTATTTGAGCCGGTGCACGGCTCCGCGCCGGATATTTATGGTAAAAATATCGCCAACCCCATCGGCATGATTTGGTCTGGCGCGCTGATGCTTAGCTTTCTGACTCACGACACGGGGGCAGGCAAAGAGGCACACGATGCCATTGTGACAGCCATTGAACACACCTTGAAAGGCAGCGTTGTAACCCCAGATCTAGGGGGAGAAGCATCAACGCAGGCAATGGGTGAAGCCATACTGGCTAACCTCTAATAACATCGGGAGAAACCATGGATCTCACGTCACGGCTTGCTGAGCCGTCACTGTTTAACACGTTGAACTACATCAATGGGCGCTGGCAGAAAGCGATATCGGGACAAACCTATCCGGTAGTTAATCCTGCCAATGGCGAGTTAATTACCGAAGTCGCCAACAGCGACGCAATAGATGCTGCCCATGCTGCCCGAAGTGCCCAAAAAGCGTTTGCTCAATGGCAGCTCACTACTCACAAGGCACGCGCTGACCTGCTGGAGTGCTGGCATGCGCTTATTCTTGAACATCGGGATGATCTCGCGGCCATCATGTCTTCTGAGCAAGGCAAACCCCTGGCCGAAGCAAAAGGCGAAGTAGACTACGGCGCCTCTTATGTGAAATGGTTTGCACAACAAGCCATGCAGCTTCGTGGCGATATCCTGCCTAGCTCAAAGCCACACTACCAGCAAACCGTCGAAAAACGTCCGGTGGGTGTAGTCGCGGTTATTACGCCGTGGAATTTTCCGTTTGCGATGTTGGCCAGAAAGATTTCCCCGGCCATTGCAGCAGGTTGCACCGTGGTCGTTAAACCCGCTGAAGACACGCCGCTGACCGCGTTAGCCATGGCGAAGCTGGCTGAATTAGCCGGTTTCCCGGAAGGTACCATTAACGTACTCGCCGCCTCCCGAGAACAAACAGCCATTGCGGTAGATGCCTGGCTAAAAGACCCGTGTGTGAAAAAGCTAAGCTTTACCGGTTCCACCCAGGTGGGGCGCTATTTAGCCGAACGCTCTGCCAGCACGCTTAAAAAGCTGTCGCTGGAGTTGGGTGGCAACGCGCCATTTATTGTGTTTGAAGACTGCGATATCGACGCTGCTATTCAGGGGTTGATGGCTGCAAAAATGCGTAATGGCGGGCAAACCTGCGTGTGTCCCAACCGTATTTATGTACAGGAAGGCATTTACGATGAATTTGCCAGCCGTTTGGTAGACCGCGTGTCTGCATTAACGCTGGGCGACCCTTTCGACGAAGACACCCAGATAGGCCCGATGATCAATCAGAAAGCCATCGATAAAATCAGTGCCCACGTTGCGGATGCTGAAGAACAAGGCGGCGTATTACTGTGTGGCAGTGCTACGCCAAAACAGGATCTGTTCTTTGAACCGGTGGTCATTGCAGACGCGAATAACAGCATGGCGTTGTTTAGCGAAGAGACTTTTGGACCGGTACTGCCGCTGTTTAAATTCAGCACGGAAGAAGAAGCGATTGCGGAAGCCAATAACACGGAATATGGCTTAGCAGCTTACTTCTATACCCAGAACCACAATCGCATTCACCGGGTTCGCCGCGCATTGCAAGCTGGCGTAATCGGTGTGAACGAAGGTGCCGTTGCCAGTGAAGTGGCTCCCTTCGGCGGCGTTAAGGCTTCAGGCTACGGCCGCGAAGGCTCACACTACGGCCTGGACGATTTCCTGCAAATCAGCTACATCTGCGAAGGCAACCTCCCCTAAATTTGTGGACACCCACCTTTTTTGAGACACCCACATAATCTTATGGGTGTCTCAGTTTTCCTTGATTCTTTCAAACTTCACTATTCAGTTGAATAGCTAACCATAATCCCCTTCTTTTTATGGACACCCACACAAAAGGTGGGTGTCCATAAAAAAGTGGGTGTCTCAAATTCTTTGAAACAAAAAAGCCGCTGTCATGGCAGCGGCTCAATGTTAACTACGAACGATGAATCGATTAGAAGTACTTTATAAGCGGATTACCACTCTTCTTCTTGAATGCCGAGAAGGCTTTGGTGGGGAAATACAATGTTACGCCCAGCACGACTGCGCCGGCCCAAATCTGCCATACATCATCGAACGCAAACATGTCACCGTGATTTGGCCCCCACACATTGATTGCGATTCGATACAGCACCAGCAGTACCGCCAGGTGCAGGATGTAGAAAAACATAGGCGCAGAGCCGAAGTTTTCTATGACTTTGCTGTACTGATTATTCACTTTGTCCAGTCCTACCAAAATCAAGAATGCAGCACCCAGTGTAAACAGCACATAGTCCAGTGACGGCGGGTATTTCGTGTAGTTGATGAATGACATTACACTTTGTACTGCGGTGTCCTGTATCTCAAACGGCAGTACTTCACCGTATAGATTTGTGCTTCGCAACACAATTAACAGGCCCCACATGCCGAGCGCAAGTGTAGTTAACGTCTTACGTCGTTTTGCACCGTCGAAATCGCGCGCATAAATTGGGCCCATGCTGTATCCGAGCAGAATAACACCAATCCAGGGTAAAACCGGATACGACGCCTTTATGCGGAACGTCTCTGATTCGAAAATAATCCCTCGGTCGTGTAGTACCGCCCAAATGTTGTAGCCTGCTTCACCCGGATTAAAAGCGATTGGGCTCAAAAGGTTGTGACCACAAACAATGAGCAACCCCAGTGCAAGGATAAGTTTGGGTGGAAGTTTACTTAGCACAGACAAAGACACCATGCTGATGCCTATCGCCCACATAACCTGAAGGTACAGGGTGTCGTACGTACCTAACCAAAGCCAGTTGATGATGGCGATCTCAACAAAGATGATGAAAAGGCCTCGCTTGAACAAGAAAGGGGTGGCTGAGCGTGGCGCTTTGTTCGCTGGATGGGCATATAGCCATGCCGAGAGCCCCGTCAGAAACACAAATACCGGTGCGCATAGGTGTGCAGAAATGCGCGTAAAAAATAACTGCGGACTGGTCGCTTCCAAATCCATCGGATCGCTCACATTCAAATGATAGAAGAAGCGTTCTCTAACGTGGTCAACTAACATGAATAACATGACCAGGCCACGCAGAATATCAATTGAAGCAATACGCTTACTGTGAATAACTTCAGGTGTAGTTAAAGGGGGAGTATTCATAATTATAATTCCCTGGTAATAGAGGCATGACGCAATTGTCTAATTTCTTCTTATTTGGGAACTATGGTAGCGAACAACAAAAAGCATTATCCGCTTATATCTGTGTCTCAGTCGGAATAAAACGTTAAATTAAAGGCATGTTGGAAGAAAGGAAAGCTGCTGGCGTAATTGCGCCAGCAGCGGCGATCTTGTGCATCTTGTCTGTACGCGTATATGCTGTTTTTGTTTGAGACCGCCGAATCAGTATTGCTTTGTAAATGATTCTTTACTCTCAATCCTAGCGGGCTGACAGCGCTTAGCAATTAAACAAAAGTATAAGAAAGGCAACTCAACTCTAAAGAATTCCTAGTAGCTTTTTCTGGACACCCACCTTTTTGAATAAACTATCAAAGCCTTTTGCTACTATTTTCATTCCGCTAACACCGTGAAATAACAGTAAGAATATGCTCTATTGCTTCATCAAAAAGTTTTATCTTAAAGAGCATTATTTCTCACTCTGAAATGCATAGTCTGCCAGCGTAAACAGGTGCATAATCGGCCGATTTTTTAAACAACTGGTTGTTACCATGCAATTTTCAAATGACCGCGTGTCAGTGTTTGCTTTACCCGTATGTGAATACGAAAATGTACTATCTGTCGAAGCTGGTACCCGATACAGAGATGCAGTATTACTAAATATTCCCGGTGGCGAAGCCTGGGTATTTGACTATGGCGTTATCGTGTTTTGGGGTGTCGACGAAGACGAACGGCTGTCTTTACTTCATCGCCTGAAAATCCAAAGCGACGTCATTGCCGGCGATCATCAGGAACATTTTCGTTTTTCCGTAGAAGGCACCGAAATCAAGCTTCAAAAGGACCTGATAACACTGGGTATGGACGCTCCGCTGCAACGCTTAGCCGTAAGTCATGCTTTGGCACAGTCATTAAAACTTAATGATTATGAGCAACGTGCACAGGAAACCATTGTTGACTATGCTCACTTGCCGAAAGCGCTGGCATCAACCGGTAAGATAAACCTTAGCCGCAATGAAATTGCGAGTATTCGTGGTCATTTGTTCAGCACTAAAAGTGACATCTTCCTACACTATGGGCTATTGGATACACCAGAGTTTTTCTGGGAATACCCAGAGTATGAGTCGGCTTACAATGCAACCGCGAAATATTTGGATATCCGCCCTCGCGTTGAGCTCTTGTCGAACAAGCTGAATGTTATTCACGAATTGTTTGAAATGCTGGCTGACGAACTAAAGCATAAGCACTCTTCTTTTCTGGAGTGGATCATTATTATTCTGATCGCATTTGAAATTGTCATGTTCGGTGCTCAGGAACTGAAAGCACTGTTATTCTAGCCATATTCACTGAGGAGCCGGCAATGCTGGCTCCTGTGCATATAAAATTACAAAAGAAACTAGTAAACCTGCGGCATACTTTATAGACTGCGGGCTTTGCTAATACGTTTCGAGTGCACAGCAGTAAACTACAAAGAGCCCATTAGAGGTTTTGCTGCGCGACAGAACACTCGAAGAAGAAATATAAGGGTTCTTAACATGTCTCAAAATAAAGTTGGTTTAGTAGGTTGGCGCGGAATGGTAGGCTCTGTCCTGATGCAGCGCATGCAGGAAGAGAGTGATTTTTCTCTAATTGAGCCAACTTTTTTCACCACGTCACAAACCGGTAGTGCCGCACCAGATTTCGCAGGCAAAGACTGCGGATTACTTCAGGACGCCTTCGACATTGAAGCATTAGGTGCTCAGGACATTATTATTACCTGCCAGGGCGGTGACTATACCAAAGACGTCTATCCTAAGCTGCGTGAAGCGGGATGGAACGGCTACTGGATTGACGCGGCCTCTGCTCTGCGTATGAAAGACGATGCGGTTATTGTTCTTGACCCTGTGAACCGTGCCGAGATTGATAAAGGCATTGCCTCTGGTGTTAAAACCTATGTCGGCGGTAACTGTACAGTGTCATTAATGCTTATGGCGCTGGGCGGGTTATTCGAAAAAGACCTGGTTGAATGGGCTACGCCGATGACTTATCAGGCTGCATCCGGCTCAGGCGCTAAGCACATGCGTGAACTGTTAACGCAAATGGGCGCGGTGTACGGCAACGTAAAAGACATGGTCGACGACCCGTCGACAGCTATCTTAGATATTGACCGTCAGGTAGCGGAATATATTCGCTCAGACGATTATCCGAAGGAACAGTTTGGTGTGCCACTTGCTGGCAGCCTTATCCCGTACATCGACACACAGCTTCCATCAGGCCAAAGCCGCGAAGAATGGAAGGCTGAAGCCGAAGCCAACAAAATTCTGGGAACCACTGAAGCGCCAGTCCCTGTTGACGGTATTTGCGTGCGTGTAGGCGCCATGCGCTGTCACAGCCAGGCTATCACACTGAAATTGAAGAAAGATTTACCTGTTTCAGAAATCGAAGCCATTCTGGCCGAGCACAACGACTGGGTAAAAGTGATTCCTAACGATCGCGATGTCACAATGGCAGAATTAACACCTGCCAAGGTTACCGGTACCCTGTCCATTCCGGTAGGACGCATTCGCAAGCTAACTATGGGCCCAGAGTACATCTCAGCCTTCACCGTAGGTGATCAGTTGTTGTGGGGCGCTGCAGAGCCACTGCGCAGAATACTTCGCATTATACTCGGCGAGTAAACGACAAAGGCGCTAATTAGCGCCTTTTCTTTTAGACACCCACCTTTTTCAAGACACCCACACAATTGTGTGGGTGTCTTGTTTTAGAGAGTATTCATTCAATCAATTTGAATTCGATAGGAGGCAACAACATACTAATTGATAAAAAGGAGACGACGATGGAATTACCACCAGAGCCAGAAAAGCCACTGAATAGCGATTGCTGTGGCGGCGGCTCCTGCTGCCCGTGTGTATGGGATGTTTATTACGAAAAATACCGCGAATGGCAAGATGCTTGTCATAAATTGAAAGAATCGCAAAAAGCGGAAAATGATTCCAAAGACAGTTAATTCGCGTTGTTAGTCGAAGAACGTTGTTGGCATTCTGCAGTGCTATACAACAGTTAGGCGCCTATTTGCGATCTCAACACTCACTTTTGCACCAAACCGCTTTTCTATTTCAAAACTCATGCATTGCCAACTCTCGACATTGACGTCGAACCCACTGATTTGAGAGTGAAGCTCACTAAAACCATTGTTTCCCGATCGTCGCTTTGCTTCGAGTGTACTTTTAATCAGTTCAATATAATCGGAGAACGTGATATTTAGCGTATTCTCTTGTCGATTCATATTTGTTTGAGTGAACGGCATAAGTGGTTTTATTGGTTTACCTTGGCGAGATAGCAGAATTCGCTTTTTGAGACTCGTAAAATCGGCACTTTCAGGGCTACTAGCTATACCGGCCCGCACCGGATTCAAGTCAACGTAGGCCATGCATGCAAATAACGCAGCTTCATCCAACAGCGCTTGAGACTTAAACCGTCCTTCCCAGAAGCGACCGGTGCAATCATCTTCCTGATTTGCTTTTCTTGCAATGAATTCGTTAAGTAGCCTCATGAACCAACTCACGTCGCAAAGCCGTTTACGATAAACCTTCGCCATTCGGGACACGGTGTCCAATTCAGCATCACTAAGCGAACTACGCTCTTTGTTATTGAGATATTTTCGACAGTAAATCATACCCTTATGCAATCTGTGCCAGCGTACTAACACTTCTTCATCAGTCCAGGACGACGCTTGCTTTTCATTGATATGCAGTACTACATGAGTATGGTTGTGCATCACCGCATAAGCACAGATATCAACGGCAAAAACCTGACCTAACAGCAACAACCGGTTTTCTACCCATTTTCGTCGATGCTCATAGGAGCGGCCAGTTAGTTTATCTTTGCCGCACAAATACGCACGACGTACACAGCGAGAGATACAGTGGTAAAACGGTGTGTCCGAAAGGCAGACCTGGTGCTTTCTTGGTTGTGGCATGGCGATTCCTCCCTGATTGATTTCATTGTGGATGAAAACAGCAAGGCGGTCTGCTGTACATTGGAATAGCAGTGAGTGTCTTTAAATCAGTGCTTTGGGAAGATATGATATTACAGAACACGAAAACATTTTTAGATCTGAAATTATTCTTAATCTAATATGGCCTGGCGGCATATTGTTCAATATATAGAAAAGGAATTAAACAGTGGTTGGTGGTTTTTTTGTTGTTATCATTATAATTATCAACATTGTTTTAGGAATAAGAGCTTTTATATTTGCATCTGAACTTAAAGCTGTAATTTCGGCCAACTCCTCATCAATGACAATATTATACGCTATCCAAAATGAAATATTAACTTCATCAAAAAATTCGTTATTACCTTTAAAATCTAAAAAAGCGAATGAATATTATAATCGTGCAAAGAATTCATTAAGGATAATGTATCTCGCCACTATAGCTTGCATATTATTCAATTACCCAGGGAGTTAACAGTCCCTCTTAGTTAGGGAAAGTGCAAATTTGACCTGCAACTTAGATACGTGAGCGGATTTTTTTCATAGTCGTCACCTGCATTAATTATTGCAGAAAACTCCAATTGTGTAAGCAATGGTATGGACTGAACAAATGGCGTGACAATGATACATACTGAGCAGAAGCATAATATTGATGGAAGATCTTCTACAGGAGACTTTTGGATCCATCTCATCAGAGATGATCCTAACTTCCAAACCATGCTCTCAGGAATTTTATCAGCGCGAACGACTAGAACACCGGCACGCATTACTGTTACGGATGAATCTGATAGCCAAATTGATACCTTTCTTGAATTATCTTACGCTATGACTACCAGCTGAATTACTCAGTTATACTAACTCAGCCCAAATCCTCTATGTCGTATAGGGCTCCACTTTATTCATCAATAAAAACGTTACGTGTTGCACATTCTGCAATACAATCAAACTACACCTCGTAGCTTTCTAGTATGAAACTTTATTACTCTCCCGCATTAAAAAGGGCCCGGAGGCCCTTCATCATTCGACGGTAACGGATTTGGCCAGGTTCCTTGGCTGATCGACGTCGGTGCCTTTAATCAATGCCACATAATAAGACAGTAGCTGCAGCGGGATGGTGTAGATAATCGGCGCAATAGGGGCATCACAATGGGGCACATTAATAACCCGCATTGTGTCGTCGCTGGCAAATGCGGTGTCTTTATCTGCAAAAACGTACATTATGCCTCCCCGGGCACGCACTTCTTCCACGTTTGATTTGAGTTTTTCCAGCAATTCGTTGTTAGGCGCAACCACAATTACCGGCATTTCTTCGTCAATTAACGCCAACGGACCATGCTTCAGCTCACCAGACGCATAGGCTTCTGCGTGAATATAGGATATCTCTTTGAGCTTTAAAGCCCCTTCCATAGCAATTGGATACTGATCACCACGCCCTAAGAACAGAGAATGGTGCTTATCGGCAAACTCTTCCGCCAGATCTTCAATACCTTGAGTAATAGTGAGTGTCTCTTCCAGTTTGGCTGGCAAGCTGTGTAATGCCTGAACGATGGCATTTTCGTCACTTGCGCTCATGCTGTTGTATTTGCCTAACGCCAGCGTCAGCATCAGAAAGGCCGTTAACTGTGTGGTAAAGGCTTTGGTTGATGCAACGCCAATTTCAGCACCAGCGCGCGTCATGAACGACAGGTCTGACTCGCGAACCAGCGACGAGCCGGGGACATTACAAATTGTCAGACTCGCCATGTAGCCCAACTCCTTTGCTAAACGCAGTGCCGCCAGCGTATCCGCGGTTTCCCCCGATTGAGAAATAGTGACTAACAGGCTGTTTTCATGCACCACTGACTTGCGATAGCGGAATTCTGAAGCGATCTCGACATTACACGATACGTTCGCATATTGCTCAAGCCAGTAACGCGCGGTCATTCCCGCGTGATAGCTGGTTCCACAAGCTATTATTTGCACATGTTTTACTTTTTCAAACAGGGCATCCGCACCACTTCCAAACACATCAGCAACAAGGCCTTTTTCATCCAAACGGTGCTGCAATGCATTGCGCACAACCGTGGGCTGCTCATGAATTTCTTTCAGCATGTAGTGGCGGTAACCGCCTTTGTCACCGGCGTCGTGCTCAATGTTTGATTCGATGACTTCACGTTCAACTGCATTACCCTGTTTGTCAAAAATTGTCACGCTACGGCGGGTAATTTCAGCCACATCGCCTTCTTCCAGGAAGATGAATCGACGAGTCACAGGTAATAACGCCATTTGGTCAGACGCAATGAAGTTTTCACCCAGCCCCAAACCAATCACCAAAGGGCTCCCAGAACGCGCAACTACAACGCGAGATGGGTCTTGCTTGTCCATAATGACGGTGCCATAAGCGCCGTGGAATTGCGTCACAGCTTGTTGCACCGCTTCCAGCAAAGAGCCAGCGGTTTTCATGGCTTCATTCACCGTATGCGCAATGGTCTCGGTGTCTGTGTCGCTGGTGAATCGATAGCCTTTCGCAGACAGGTTTTCACGCAACGTCTGATAATTTTCGATAATGCCATTGTGAACCACGGCGATACGCTCATCTGACACATGAGGGTGAGCATTCGCTTCCGTTACGCCACCATGTGTTGCCCAGCGGGTATGAGCAATACCTGTAGATCCCAGCGCCTCGTCTTCGCCAATGGCGTCTACCAATTCCTGCACTTTGCCGGTACGACGTACGCGCGTCAGCGAACCATCTGACTGCAGCAAAGCCACACCAGCGGAATCATAACCCCGGTATTCAAGTCGTTTCAGTCCTTCTAACAGGATTTCAACTACATTACGTTCGGCTACTGCCCCCACAATCCCGCACATATCTATTCTCCGTTGGGTGAGGCGGTCAGCACCGTCACACCATATTCTGACAATTGCTTTTCTGCTTCTTCAGAAAGGCCGGTATCGGTTACCAAAACAGCGACTTGCTGCCAGGCTAGTTCTACATTTGGCATTTTGTTTCTTAACTTAGCGGATTCTGCCACAACAATCACCTTCGATGCCGCATTTGCCATTGCCTGGCTAAGCTGCGTCATTTCATTGTAAGTTGTTGTACCTCGCGCAATATCCAACCCTGCGGCTCCAACGAATGCCAGATCAAAGTTGTATGCTTGCACCATAGTGCCGGCCATTTTCCCCTGAAACGACTGCGAACGCGGGTCCCAGGTTCCGCCGGTCATAAGCACGGTTGGCTCATTTTTAAACGCCACCAGCTTGTTCGCCACTGACAGGGCGTTTGTCATCACTACGAGGTTTTTCGGCTGGTTTAAGTGCTCGACCATTGTAGCCGTAGTGCTACCACTATCGATGATCACTTTCTGGTTATCACCAATCAGACTAGCGGCCAACTTGCCAATGGCGGCCTTAATCGGTGAGTACGTGTCTTGTTGGCTATCTGTTGAGGTACTTGAAGTGGCAGGGTAAGGCGCTGCCCCGCCGTGTTGGCGAACGATTAGGCCTTCAGAGTCTAACACCGACAAGTCTTTTCGAATTGTGACAGAGGACGTCTCAAACAACTGCGCCAGTGCGTCAACCGCGGTCAAACCGTGCTGATTTACATGTTCAACGATCCCATGCCGCCGTGTCTGTGTGTTTCGTTTAGCCAAGAAAAAAACTTATTAATTACGAAATGAAAGAATAATTTACCTTAAATATTTCGAATCGCAAGATTTATTTGGCTATTTTGTGTGCATCCAATTCATTTTGGATTAAATCGATGAGGTAAAGAATTTTGCTGTTCGACAGCTGCCGATAGTCAAAATAGGGGCATACCACCAGGTTCAGCCGCTTATTAATCGCAAACTCCGGCGTTATCCAATACAAACTTTCAGCAATGTGCATTTGCTGCGCATACGTGCGGCCCGTAATGATATTCAAGGCATTATCATCGAAGCTTTTAGGCTCATCGAAGATTAACGCTGTGTTGGAGTTCGCCTCCAAAAGGTGGGTGTCTCGAAATGCTTGCCATCGGTCGCCGTGTTTGAACTGCCATTGCTCTGGCATGGCGTACAGTAATTTTGCATAAACATTAAAAACTTTACGCCAGCCGTTGCCGCATGCGTTACCGATTGCCGCTATATCACCGGTTGTTAAAGGCACAACACCAGAGGCAACGCGTGGAAGACTAAATGCCGGTCGATTTGCAATATACACGCGCAACCGGGCACCGCTGTCCCCCAGGCCTTGAATCTCAGTAGCTCGTAAGTCTGTCATTTAAGGCGGATATACGTATTAAACAACTGGTACCGTGCACTGCTTTTGAGACGATTTAATTGCCAGTTCGATAAGTCGAATGACCGGCACGACCGTCTCAGCATCAGCCGGTAGAGGAGAACCAAGGCGAATAGCATCGGCCAACTGTTGATAAAAACCCATGTAGTCGCCGGATTGCGTATTGATTAATCGGTTGTCTGATTCCGTGAACAGTGTGCCTTCTTGTGTGTCTGGTGTTTTCGCCCATTTAGGGTCATCAAAACGCAGACCGGCCTTCAACTGGTCTTCCTGCGGATCCAGAGCATGCTTTCTGTAGCTTCCTTTATCGCCATGCAAAGCAAATCTTAGCGTAGCACCTGCTTCAAAGGGGGTTGAGCCAAGCTGGGCAAAATGGGTGCCGTAGAACAAGGTGATCTCAAACGCATCATTGGCTTCACCGCCGTCACGCTGAGTGAGAATATGCGCATTAACTGCATTCGGCATACCCCAAAGCTGAACGCATTGATCAATAAGGTGAGGACCAAGATCCCAGAAAATACCCGCGCCGGGGCCCTCTTGTTCGCGCCAGCGCTGCCTTGGGTGTGGGCGGAAACGGTCAAAACGACTCTCAAACCGCTTCACTTTGCCAATAGCTTGCTTAGCAATTAGCTGTTTGATAGTCAGGTAATCGCCATCAAAGCGACGATTATGGAACACACACAGTTGTTTACCGACCTGCTTGGCCAACGCCACCAGGCTTTCACCTTCTTCGCTATCTAAGGTAAAGGGCTTCTCCACTAGCACGTGACAACCGGCTTCCAGAGCCGCTTTTGTTTGTGGCGCATGCAGATGATTTGGCGTGGTGATCACAACCAAATCAAAACGGGACGCTGCCAGAGCTTGCTCCAACGATGCAAAAACAGTGCTTTCGGGTAGTTGGTCATGCACTTTTGCAGGATCAGATGACACCACTGCATTGATTTCAAAATCAGCTAAATGCGTAAGAAAAGGGACGTGAAAGGTTTTGGCTGCATAGCCAAAACCCACCACGAGCGTTGAAATTGTCATAAACTCTGCGTTTCCGTGTTGCTAAGGTGGGTGTCTTGTATATTTAGTCGTGGTTTAATTTCGACAATCAATCGGCCTACGATTTTTTGACCGGTCGCTTCCAGCCACTGATATTGCGCTGCTTGCTGCGCGCAACCGCCAGGCTATTCTCGGGTACATCAGTCGTTACGATAGAACCAGCCGCCACTGTCGCGCCTGCGCCAATTTGAACAGGCGCCACCAAGGCTGAATTGGAACCGATAAACGCATTTTCTCCGATTAAGGTCTTAGACTTATTCACGCCATCGTAATTACAGGTGATGGTGCCAGCACCAATGTTGCTGTTTGCGCCAATGGTTGCATCGCCCAGGTAAGTCAGGTGATTGGCTTTTGCGCCCTCGCCCAGCGTCGCCTTCTTCATTTCCACAAAGTTGCCAACTTTTGACTTTCGTTCCATCACAGCGCCCGGACGTAACCTAGCGTAGGGGCCAACCGAACATTCAGCGCCAACGTTTGCGTTTTCGATAATGCTATTGGCTTCAATTACTGCGCCCGATGCGACCTCGCAGTCAATTAGCATGCAGTTTGGACCAATAACAACATTGTCACCCAATGTCACTTTGCCAGAGAACACACAGTTAATGTCGATAAACACGTCCTGCCCTGTTATCAGCTCACCACGCACATCTATGCGGGCTGGATCGGCGAGAGTTGCGCCAGACGTCATAAGCGCTTCCGCCTGCCAGCTCTGCAGCGTGCGCTCCAATCTGGCCAATTGCACCCGATTGTTCACACCCTCTACTTCCATAGGGGAGTCTGGATGCGCAGATTGAATACGCTTACCTTCTGCCGCAGCCATGGCAATGACGTCGGTTAGATAGAACTCACCCTGGGCATTATCGTTAGTTAACGCGGCCAACCAGCGCTTCAAATCCTTGCCGCCCATTACCATCATGCCGGTATTAATTTCGGTAATTGCGCGCTGGGCTTCAGTGGCATCTTTATGCTCTACGATCGCGACAATATTGTCGTTCTCGCGAATAATTCGGCCCATCCCTGTTGGGTCATCCAAATGCACAGTAAGCAGGGCAAGGTCACATTCCGATTTCACAGCAATCAGACGTTCCAGAGTTTGCGCCTGGATGAGCGGCGCATCGCCAACTAAAATCATGACATCTTCATCATCGGCAATATAGTCAACCGCTTGCATTACCGCGTGCCCGGTTCCCAATTGTTCCTGCTGGAGGCACCAATTGATCTGTCTACCTTCAACGTTGGCCTTGAGTTGCTCCGCACCGTGACCGTAAACCAGATGAACCGCAGTCGCATCTAATGACTCAACCGTATTGATGATGCGTTGCACCATAGGCACACCACCGACCGGATGTAATACTTTCGGCAACGAAGACTTCATTCTTGTGCCTTTACCGGCTGCCAATACCACTACTGAAAATGCCATATTGAATCCTTTTCGCAATTGATGCGCGATAGTGTAACCAACTCATGACAGCAAGTCAGTGCCTCCTTCACATTTCTTGGACACCCACCTTTTTTGGGACACCCACTCTTTCTCGAAATTACAGTTCAATTTCATGACAAATTTGATGAAAAGAATCGGTGAGCTGAACTGTGTGGGTGTCCTGAAAAAGGTGGGTGTCCCAAATTTAGTGTCCCAAATTTAGTGGATGTTCAGCTTTGATGTTTCCAGCTTTGATGTCATTATTCTGCGACAGTGGCGCATCTTTTGTTCAGCGGGTATCATAGGCACATTGGAAACGTCGGTAAGTATTTTGGCGTTTTCCCATGCAGTAAACCTCACAGCTTCAAGGAGTGAACATAAGCCAGTGAACGCATTCAGGACATTACATCGAAGCATATTGCTGTTGTTCGCCGTGGTTGTCATCGCGATTGTCACGCTGGTGCATTTTAGCATCTCGAAAATTGTTGCCGAGCAAAGCCGGGCACAACAACAGTCATTGTCTCCCGCGATATCGTTAATCGTTTCGCAAATACTGAAACCATTGCATGTGTCTGAGGCACTCGGCAAATCCCGAGAGCTGGTGACATTAATGGAAAAGAACCAATTAGACGAAGCAGAGATCTTTTCCGCGCTGGAGAGGATGGAGCAGGAATTCGGCCTCACCTTTTTTATTGCTTCCGAAGAAGCCCGGGTGCAGTACAACTCAGATGGTAGCAAACTCGATTTAATAGAAGGTGAAGTATCCTGGTACTTCAAATACCGGGACTCAGAAGCCGACGCTATTGCCGATATTGGTAAATGGGAAGACACCCATTTCTACATCGACATTAAAATTTACGATGACGCAGGCAAATTTCTCGGCTTCTTTGGCGTAGGAAAAAGTCTGAAGAGCTTTGTGTCAGTATTCGAAACCTACAAACGTCAGTACGGCTATGACTTCCTGTTTGTAGACGGCAAAGGCGACATCATGTTGTCTTCCGATGCGTCGCTCATTGCAGCCAATGCCGACTTCACGAACTTGTCTGAATTACCCTGGTACGCCAGCTTGCCCGACAAGGTGATCGCAGAAAACGCGCTTAACAATCAGTTGATTACCATTAATGGCAACGACCACCTCATTGCCGAGGTTGCCTTGCCCCAGTTTGGCTGGACGGTGTATTTGTTAAGTCCACTGGATGCACGCCAGGCAGAAATATCACAAGGCTTTATCTTTAGTGTGGTTACGCTGCTGGTTATTATTTTTGCGCTGTTCTTGTTGATCTACAATTTGTTGTATTACTTCCGTCGCGACATGCAACCGGAACTGATCATCAGAAACACGCATCGGTTACCAGACCGAACACAGTTGGAAGAGTCTTACGGTGAACTGACAAATAAGCACTCCTCACTGAGCATTATTCTTGTCGATATTGATGACTTTATGTCAATCAATGATCAATACGGACGCAATGCTGGTGACGATGTGCTGGATAAGGTATCCAACCTGATCGGCAGCCATTTGCGCGACAAAGACATACTGGGTCGCTGGAGCAGTGAAGAGTTTATTCTTTTACTGCCTGATATGGGGCCGCATGAGGCGCATGACCTCGCGCAAACACTGCGCCATGGTATCGCAATCTTGCCGCCACCTGCTGAGCATCCGGATCTGCAACTCACAGCGAGCTTTGGTGTGTCATTTACCGCAACGAAACGTTCCATGAATGAAGTTACCGCTCACGCCGAAGACGCGCTTTATCAAGCCCGTCGTGATGGCCGAAACCTTGTGCGAGTGCAGTTAATCGACGCCTGATGCGGCGTCGTTTTCAGTGAACTGAAGATTGACCCATGGCCCAGCGATATCCCCGTTGGGCCACACCCGACGTCAAACTAATCCCCAACAGAATCAATCCACCCCCGCTAAAGTCCATCCAGCTAAGGCGTTCGCCTAAAAAGAAGAATCCCCACACAATACCGAACAAAGGCACTAAATACCCCACCATAATGGCCTTAGCTGGCCCGGCTATCGCTATCACGTAGAAATATAATAAATACGCTATACCAGTGCCACCGATCGCTAGCGCAAGCGCGTTTATCCAGGCCAAAGCGGACGGTAGTTCCGACGGTAAATCGACAAACAACAAGGGGCAAAGCAGCAACGACGCCCACGCCTGACTTCCGCCAGCAACCACGACAGACTTCACGCCCGCGAGGGATTTTTTCAGTAAACAGGCTCCAAACCCATAGCAACAGGTCGCACCTAACACGGCCAGAATCGGAATTAGACTTAGACTTGCTCCTACCGCTTTCTCGAAGCTGATCAGTACAACGCCTAAAAAGCCACATACCAACCCAACAAACCCAGAGGGCGAAAGGCGGTCGTTTAACCACAACATAGCTATCAAAGCGCCAAACATCGGGGCCGTGGCATTTAAAATAGCCAGCACCCCCGACTGCAAATGCAAACTGGCATAATTAAATAGAATAAAGGGCACACCAGTATTGATAAGCCCTAGCACCGCCATGGGGCGCCAATACGCTTTTAACATTGCTCGCGCAGACTGGCTGACTAAAAACGGCAGGAATACCAGCGTCGCCAGCACAGTGCGCAATTCAACCAGAGTAAAAATACCAAATTCAGGCGCCGCTACGCGCATAAACATAAATGACGCGCCCCAAATCGCCCCCAATAGCAGTAATGCTGCCAGTGCTCGATTACTCATCGGTAAGGGATCCCCTCAAGGTCCAGCAACTTCTGTTTTCGCAACAAGCCACCTGCATAGCCGGTTAAGGTGCCATTTTTACCAATCACCCGATGGCAGGGCACGATGATACTTACAGGATTCCTGCCGTTTGCCATACCTACCGCACGAGACGCCGTCGACTGACCCAACGCGCTGGCTATTTGCCCGTAGTGCTGTGCGTGTCCGAATGGTATTGTGCAGAGTTGCTGCCACACTCGCTGCTGAAATGCGGTGCCGATTGCTGCCACGGGCACAGTAAAGGTAGTTAACTCTCCGGCAAAATAAGCGTTGAGCTCACGACAACACTGCTCTGTTAGTGCGGATGGGTTAGCCATGGCGTCAATTTCGTCAACGAACTTCACCACCGTCACGCCTGCTTCGTTTGCTTCAATCCAAATATGTCCTAACGGACTCGTTAGACTTTGTGAAAATATCATCTGCCGTTCACTCTGTTATTGTTCTGACGATGCCAGCAGCCACAGCTGCAAGGTGAGATAGCTTCGCCACGGCGCAGCTAACTCAGGTGTTACACCGAGTAATTCGGCTTGTCTGCGGGCAATCAGATCTCCGGCTAAAAACTGATCCGGCTCACTCATTCCGCGCAGTTGTATATATTGCAATGTCCAGGGGCCAACACCCCGTATAGCAAGAATTTGCTGGTCAGTGGGGGCCGACGGTGCACAATCTCTTATTAAACCAGCAAAATCACGCAGTGCCTGCTTGCGTGCACCTGGCATTTTAAGCATGGCCAGCTCACTGTTGGCAACGGCATCTGGTGACGGAAAATAGCGCTGGTCTTCGCGGGTATTCCCCAATGCATCAACGAGGTAATGCAATTGTGTGATAGCCGCCTTAATACTGACCTGCTGCCCTATAATAGCGCGGCAGCCTGCCTCAAAGATATTCCAGACACCCGGTAAGCGTATACCAGGTACCAACTGGGACGGTGAAAGTCCGGCCGCCAGCAATGCCTCCTCGACCCATTGCGGGTTTGTGTCCATGTCCAGCACCCGGCGCAATGTCACCAGGGCTGGCTGTATTTGATTGGGATCAGACACCTGCATGGTAACGTCAAAGCCGTTTCCAGCATCGTTAAAGTGAGCACTTACACTCAAGGGGCCATATTCATCTTGAACGTGTCTGGTGTAACTGCTGGTTTCTATCACTTCAACAGATTTTACCGCACGCACCGCCAGAAAGTCTCGGACTTGCGGCCAGTTGTAGGGCGCATTCACAGGTATAAACAGCGTAACCTGAGACGACGTTATTCCACCACTTCGGCCACGAAGCTGACTTGGACTTAGCTTACACCAACGCTGCATGTTGTCCTGCAATCGCCTGGCAGACTGAAAACCACACGCCACGGCGACCTCTGCGACCGGCAACGCCGTTTGCTGAAGCAAACGTTTGGCTTGTAACAGCCGGCTGTGCAGTTGATAGCGTTTTGGCGGCATGCCCACCGCTTCCTGGATCAGTTGGTTCAGATACCGTTCGGAAATTCCCATGCGTTCAGCAATGCTGGCTATAGAACAAGACAGTTCGCTGGCCAATAATTGCAATGCCCGTTTAGTGGTCGTTTCTACCCCATGCCAGGCGCAGGAGCCCGGAGCGCTGTCGGGTCGGCATCGAAGACAAGGCCGAAACCCTTGCTCCAAAGCCTGCTGTGCAAAATGGAAATACCTGACATTCTGTTCTGCCGGCAACCGCGCCGGGCATATTGGTCGGCAAAAAATCCCCGTCGACAGCACAGCAACGTAAAAGCGTCCATCAAAGCGCGCATCTCGCGACAGCCGCGCGGTAGCGTACTGCTGTTGTAGGGCTGACGATATCATGGCGTGACCCGTTGGTTGAAAATACCCGGCTATAGTAACGACTTTTTTGGGTAAGGATGCGATGAAATCCGCACTCAATTAAAAACTTGCGGTAAACGAACTTTACGTCTCGAGTTGATCAGTTTTAGCCGTCACCGCATAATATGGTCGTTCTTATCCGCATAACAAGCACGTACGTGCGTTACTAATTACCGGAGTGTTGTTTGTATTTTTGTTTGTCGCGTTGCGTAAACCGGGCGTTTGCGCTGTTTTTTGCTGTCAGTATGCTGACCTCGCAATATGCGCTGGGCGAAGAACAGTGGTTTGCCGATTATGCCAAGCACGTCAAACAAGAAGCCAGAAAATACCGCGTGCCGGGCTATGCCATGGTGTACTACCAGCAAGGTAAAGCACCGGTAATCGAAGTGTATGGCAACACGCACAAAGGCGGCGATGCAGTGACGCCTGACACCGTATTTCGTTTAGCCTCGGTTTCAAAAACCTTTACCGCCGTACTGATGGCTAAGCTGGTAAGGCAGCATCAGCTAGACTGGTCAACGCCTGTCGCCTCACTGAGCACTACCCTGCAGTCCCAGGGCACCATGAACCCAAACCTCACACTTGGCCACATTGTCGGTCAGTCAAGCGGCTACATGCCCAATGCCTACGACAATCTGATAGAAGCCAACTACCCGCTGAAACGGGTCCTGAATCAGCTTGCCGGACTGAAACCACTGTGCGAACCGGGCGAGTGTTACACTTATCAGAATGCCCTGTTTGGTGTGATTGAAGAGTACTTTGTTGGCAACAATACGTCGTATCATCGCCAGTTGAGAGAGCAGATTTTATATCCCCTGGGTATGGAAACCGCCAGTGCCGGAAAGGGCGGCCTTTTGGCGTCTGAACAGTGGGCCAGACCCCATATTGCCATTGCGCGAAACCGCTGGCGAGAAGGACATGTCGAGAGTAACTACTACCGGTTCAGCCCGGCAGCCGGGGTGAACGCCAGTATTAATGACATGACACGTTGGCTCCAGGCAATGCTGTTGGAATTCCCCACCGTTGTGCCTGAAGATGTCATTGCCGACGTGACTACGCCGAGGGTAAAAACCACGCGTGAAGTCTACCGACGCGGCTGGCGCGACAAGTTAACAGATGCCCATTATGGATTTGGCTGGCGTATTTATGACTATGCAGGTGAAACGCTGAACTATCATGGTGGCTGGGTGAAAGGGTATCGCGCAGACGTGTCGTTTTCGCCTAAGTATCGCGCGGGTTATGTCATGCTAATGAACGCGGAATCCAACCTCATCAACACCACAACAGCGGACTTCTGGCGAACCTATTTTCAGGAAGCGAAACGCCAGCAACAGCAAACAACCAGCGTGGGAAATTAACGGGAAGCAGGCTCGTCGCCTACTCCCCCAGTAACCACTTACTTGGTCTTCAGGTAAGTGTATCCGCTCAAACAGTTCTCGTAAAAGTCTGTCCAGCGAACGCCTTCGCGAGGCTTGATGTTGCCTGCTGATACCTGCTTGTCAATCAGGCGCTTCACGTCAGAAGCCATCGCTTTAGGATTGTATTGCATGATAGACAACACGTCTTCCACCGAAGAGCCTTTAACAACTTCTTCAATGTAGAAGTCTTCCGGATCGTCGTCGTAACTAAAGATGTGTACCTCGTTCAAACGACCAAACAGGTTGTGCATGTCGCCCATCACGTCCTGATATGCGCCGGTTAAGAACAACCCAATGTAATAAGGCTCGTCCTTCTTCAGCTTGTGCATAGGCAGAATGTCGGTAATTTCACGTCCCACTGTAAACTGATCGATTTTGCCGTCACTGTCGCAGGTAATATCCACCAGCGCACAGTTTACTTCCGGTCTTTCGTTCATGCGTGTAATCGGCACCACAGGCAATAACTGGTCAATAGCCCAGGTATCAGCTGCCGACTGGAATACCGAGAAGTTACACAGGTACTGCG
>NZ_CFIDRX010000024.1:26576-32543 GCF_984433645.1 Marisediminitalea sp. | reverse complement strand
CGGGTAGCGTTTCGAAAACTCGCCGATTAAACCGGGCAACAGGGTAGATGCAAACTCATTGGGAATACCTAAACGCAGTCGGCCGCGCAATGGGGTAGGGTCGACACTTCTGAAAATAGCATCGTTAAGCGCCAGTAATTCTTTGGCCTTGGGGTACAACCAGTTGCCGTCGGCACTCGGCAGGTGCCGCTGACCTACTTTTGTGAACAACTTTTTGCCCAACTGTTCTTCCAGTTTTTTGATTTGCAGGCTGATGGCGGGCTGCGACCGACCCAGCCATTCGCCCGCTTTGGCGTAGCCTCCGAGCTCGATAACACCCACAAACGTGCGCAAATTGTCTAAGGATAACTGCTTCATAAAGATTAGAAATGCTGATGCTAAGGTTTGTTTATATAAGTATTTTAAATGTATGGATAAGAATTTCCAATTTGTTGTGTCGAAAATGCCTCCCTATACTTTTTACTCAATACGATTCATAACCTGAGTGACAACTATGACAAGCACAACGGCACAACGCACAGCGTTATATAACAAGCATCTGGAATCAGGTGCCAAGATGGTCGACTTTCATGGCTGGGACATGCCATTGCATTACGGCTCACAAATCGAAGAGCACCATGCAGTGCGTCGCGATGCCGGGATGTTCGACGTATCGCACATGACCATTGTGGATGTCACAGGTGCTCAGGCCAAAGCCTACCTACGTCATTTGTTAGCCAATGACGTAGAAAAGCTGCAAGACAAAGGCAAAGCGCTATACAGCGGCATGCTTAACGAACAGGGCGGCGTAGTTGACGACCTGATTGTGTATCACTTCGACGCGACAAACTATCGCATGGTAGTTAACTCGGCGACCCGTGAAAAAGACATGAACTGGTTGATGAGCCAGGCCGAAGGCTTTGACGTAACCATTACCGAGCGTCCTGAGTTTGCGATGATTGCCGTACAGGGCCCGAATGCCAAAGAAAAGGCCGCGAAGGTGTTTTCTACTGCGCAAAACGAAGCGGTTGAAGGTATGAAGCCGTTCTTCGGCGTACAGGCAGAAGACCTGTTCATCGCGACCACAGGTTATACCGGAGAAGCCGGTTACGAAATCATGGTGCCGGTAGAAAAAGCCCCTGAATTGTGGCAGCAACTGCTGGACCAAGGTGTTCAACCAAGTGGTCTGGGTGCGCGTGACACATTACGCCTGGAAGCAGGTATGAACCTGTATGGTCAGGACATGGATGAAACCATTTCTCCGCTTGAAGCCAACATGGGCTGGACTATTACCTGGGAACCCAGCGACCGCAAATTTGTGGGTCGTGACGTCCTCGAAGCGCAGCGTGCTGCTGGCACCAAAAAGCTGGTGGGCCTGGTAATGAAAGAAAAAGGCGTATTGCGCGCTGGCCTGAAAGTAAAAACCGAAGAAGGTGAAGAAGGCATTATTACTTCTGGTACTTTCTCTCCAACATTGGGCCACGCCGTTGCCATGGCGCGTATTCCTGCGACTAACAGCAGCACCGTTGAGGTGGAAATGCGCAAAAAGTGGGTTAAAGTAGAAGTGGTTAAGCCCAGCTTTGTCCGCAATGGTAAAAGTGTTTTATAAACGAATTTAGAAAAGAGCAGGAACATCTCATGAGTAATATCCCTTCAGATTTACGTTATGCATCATCACACGAGTGGGTTCGTCCGGAAGGCGATGGCGTTTATACCATTGGCATCACCGAGCACGCTCAGGAACTTTTAGGTGACATGGTATTTGTTGAGCTGCCAGACGTTGGCGACCAAATCAGTGCAGGCGACGACGTTGCCGTTGCTGAGTCGGTTAAAGCCGCTTCTGACGTGTACGCACCAATCACCGGTGAAGTACTGGCGGTAAACGAAGACCTGGAAGACTCACCTGAACTGGTTAACTCTGACCCGTACGGTGATGGCTGGATGTTTAAGGTTAAAGCTGAAGACGAAGCTGAAATCGCTGAATTACTGGATGCTGAAGCTTACGGCAGCAGCATTGAAGAAGACGAAGACTAATTCGACGCCTTCGATTGCGTGTCAACCTGCAGGTTATGCAGCAACTCAAATCCCGATGTTGCTGTTTAGCCTGAAGGGGCGCTAAGCCCTGAGTTGAATCCCCCCAACCCATTGCAAATGCTTAACACTATTATGTCTAATGCTTCAATTTCACTGGCTCAGTTAGAGCAAAAAAATGCCTTCGTTCGTCGCCACATTGGTCCGGGTGAAGATGAAATTCAATCCATGCTGGAAATAGTAGGCGCGTCGTCGTTAGACGATTTGATGTCGCAAACCGTTCCAAAAGGAATTTGCCTGGACAAACCTATTGAGGTGGGTGAGGGCGCTACGGAAGTTGAGGCGCTAGCCGCATTAAAAGCGACTGCAGCGAAGAACGAGGTCTATCGTTCTTTTATTGGTATGGGTTACTACGACACCCACGTGCCGAATGTGATCCTGCGCAACGTGCTGGAAAATCCGGGTTGGTACACAGCGTACACACCTTACCAGCCAGAAATTGCCCAAGGCCGTTTGGAAGCCATTCTGAACTTCCAGCAAGTGACCATTGATTTAACCGGTCTGGAATTAGCGTCAGCATCATTGCTTGACGAAGGTACCGCTGCGGCAGAAGCCATGGCACTGGCCAAGCGTGTATCTAAAAACAAGAAAGCAAACCTGTTCTTCGTGGCTGATGACGTTCACCCACAAACACTGGACGTAGTTGAAACCCGCGCTGAAATGTTCGGTTTTGGTATCATTACTGGTCCTGCTGAACAGGCCGCTGAGCACGACGTATTCGGTGCTTTGTTGCAATACCCCGGCACAACCGGCGAAGTAAAAGACCTGTCTGAGGTCATTGCTGCTGTACAAGCCAAAAAAGGGATTGTGGCCGTTGCCGCTGATCTGATGAGCCTGATCATGCTGAAGTCGCCGGGTGAACTGGGTGCTGACGTAGCACTGGGTAGTGCACAGCGCTTTGGTGTTCCAATGGGATACGGTGGCCCGCACGCTGCATTCTTTGCAACTCGCGACGCGTACAAGCGTTCTTTGCCAGGCCGAATCATTGGTGTAAGTAAAGACACCCGTGGTCGTCAGGCTCTGCGTATGGCGCTGCAAACCCGTGAACAGCATATCCGTCGTGAGAAAGCTAACTCCAACATCTGTACTGCACAGGTGTTACTGGCCAATATGGCGTCTTTCTACGCGGTATATCACGGCCCGGAAGGCTTAAAAACCATTGCGAACCGCATTCACCGTTTTGCTGACATTCTGGCAACCGGTTTAACGCAAAAAGGACTGGCGCTGAAGCACGCCACCTACTTCGATACCGTTACTGTTCAGGTTAGCGACAAAGACGCTGTTCTGGCAGCCGCGGCAGCAAAAGGTATGAACCTGCGTAGCGATCTTGAAGGCGCAGTCGGTATCGCACTGGACGAAACCACAACGCGTGCTGATATCCTGAATCTGTTCAGCGTATTGCTGGGCGATGACCACGGTTTAACCATTGAAAATCTTGATGCCGAAGTCACAACACAGGGCAGCCACTCAATTCCGGCCGAACTGGTTCGTACCAGCGAATTCTTAAAGCACGACGTATTTAACAGCTATCAGTCTGAAACTGAAATGCTGCGTTACATCAAGAGCTTGGAAGACAAAGACTTAGCGCTGAATCATTCGATGATTTCGCTGGGCTCTTGCACCATGAAACTGAACGCCACAGCCGAAATGATCCCGGTTACCTGGCCTGAGTTTGGTCAGTTGCACCCGTTTGCACCGCTTGACCAGGCGCAGGGTTATCAGGAAATGATTCAGGAACTGAGCGACTGGCTGATCAATATTACCGGTTACGATGCGCTGTCTATGCAACCTAACTCAGGTGCACAGGGCGAATACGCCGGCTTGCTGGCAATCCAGCGCTACCACGAAAGCCGTGGTGAAGGTCACCGTAATGTGTGCCTTATCCCAAGCTCTGCACACGGTACTAACCCGGCATCTGCGCAAATGGTTAGCCTGAAAGTGGTTGTGGTTGCCTGTGATAAAAACGGTAACGTTGACCTGGCAGACCTTCGCAAGAAAGCCGAAGAAGTGGGCGACAACCTGTCTTGTGCCATGATCACGTACCCGTCTACTCACGGTGTATACGAAGAAACAGTTCGCGAAATCTGTGACATCGTGCATCAGTACGGTGGTCAGGTTTACATGGACGGCGCAAACATGAACGCGCAGGTGGGCATTACTGCACCTGGCTTTATTGGTTCAGACGTGTCGCACCTTAACCTGCACAAAACCTTCTGTATTCCACACGGCGGTGGTGGCCCGGGTATGGGACCCATTGGTGTTAAAGCGCACCTGGCACCATTCCTGTCTAACCACACTGTGGTGAATATTGACGGTGCGGGCAAAGACTGTGGCGCCGTGTCGGCTGCACCATGGGGAAGTGCCTCAATTCTGCCTATCAGCTACATGTACATCAAAATGATGGGCAGTGCCGGACTGCGCAAAGCAACCGAAGTGGCCATTCTGAATGCCAACTACGTAGCGAAGTGCCTGGAAGGACATTACCCGGTACTCTACAAAGGCCGTAACGGTCGTGTTGCACACGAATGTATTATCGACCTGCGCCCGCTGAAAGAAGCGTCTGGTGTGTCTGAACTGGATATCGCCAAGCGTTTGAATGACTACGGTTTCCATGCGCCAACCATGAGCTTCCCGGTAGCGGGTACACTGATGATTGAGCCAACTGAATCTGAGTCAAAATTTGAATTGGATCGCTTTGTAGAAGCCATGGTTCACATTCGCGAAGAAATCGCTAAAGTGGAAAGCGGCGAGTGGGATGCAACGGACAACCCGCTGCACAATGCGCCTCATACCCTGGCTGACATTTGTGATAACGACTGGAACCGCAGCTATGACCGCACCACAGCGGCCTACCCGGTACCAACCGTTGCACGCAACAAGTTCTGGCCAAGCGTAAACCGTATCGACGACGTCTACGGCGATCGCAATCTGATTTGTAGCTGCCCAACACTGGATAGTTATATTGAGGAGTGACATAATGCGGTCATGTAATTAAGTTGGTTAACGATTTAATTTAGATGGTTATCTTAATTAAGTTGGTTAATTCAACCTAAGTACAAAATTGAAAAGCGGATCTTAATGATCCGCTTTTTTATTACATCTACCGTTCCGATTTATATTAAATAGATTAACAAACTCACTTAATGAGATTTGATGGCTCACATTTTTATAGCAGAATTTGTTTTTAGGATTTAAATATTCGCTTTTAATATAAAAATGAGCATGGACTATAGAAGAGGCGTGGCTTTCTTTGAGTAACTTTATATATTCATTAACTTCTTCTAAGTTGCAAATATCAGGTACGACTACCAAAACATCAATATCATTAAAATCAGGCGATGTAAGGTATGAGCCGAATAGATAAAACTCGATATCATTAACTTCCATATATGTCTAAGAATTTACCGAACGGCATCACTTCTATTTGCAATGATCTACCATGTGTTATTCCTTCTCTTGTTGCTTTGCACCAAGTAGTTGGGAAAGCCACTATATCCGCACCTTTCTTTGATGCATTAATTACTACATCCACTGTTATTTCGTATTCATTGGTTGTAGGACAATATACTTTCAAGTTGCTACCTTGGTATTCGAACTCACCGACATTTTTATCTATTACTTTGAATTTAGTCTTACCTATCAATTGTTTCCTAAGCCAGTAAATACTAGTGCTCATTTTTTATTTCTCCTTCTAATCTGATAGATTCATTTTTAATATTTGTCTTCCATTCTGGCTTGTATTTGTACTTTGAATACATTTCATTTGGGGTATCATCATATTCACAAAATGCCGAACAGTGATAAAACAGCTCTTTTAGGTAGCTTTTGCTTTCGGCTTCTGATTGTATCCAGTGTTTTTGAATTAGTTGCCTAATAAGTATTAAGTTTGGTTTTACA